>NZ_JARGZF010000001.1:2100000-2353957 GCF_029222705.1 Knoellia sp. p5-6-4 | reverse complement strand
TCTGACTCCAGCGCGACCGGCTCACAGCCCAACACCGGCTCTTCGGACAAGCCACTTCCCGGACCCGCCACCAGCAAGCCTAGAACCCTCGTCCCCGCGGTGTCTTGACCTAAAGGGGTGCCATGAGGGGACGAAACGGAGCGCCCAAGGCTGGAGTCAGCGGGGCGTTCCGAGCCGTCGTGCTGCCCACCACACGCCCGCCATCCCCAGCACGAACGCGGCAACTCCGATCACCCACGGGGGGACTGCAGGGTCTGGCGGGATGGTCAACAGGTCGTGCGGTGGGTGGGCTCGGTCGTACGCCACCGACCACCCCAGACAGCCAACCACCACGGCTAGGAGGACGCCACGCGCGCTCATCGGCAGATCCAGTAAACGGAGGGTTCCTGGCGCACGGCTGACACGAGGGCAGCCGGTGAGACCTGGCCCCGCGCCTGAGACGCGGCTCGCGCCCGCCGCGCTCCTTCGGGAGACTGCTCTGCATGCCAGCCGAGCGCCCATGGTTCCACTCCGCCGTCGTCTACCAGGTCTACCCGCGCAGCTTCCAGGACAGTGACGGCGACGGGATCGGCGACCTGCGCGGCGTCATCCGGCGTCTCGACTACCTCGCGACCCTCGGCATCGACGTGCCTGGCTGTCGCCCATCTACGCCTCGCCGCAGGACGACAACGGCTACGACATCAGCGACTACCAGGACATCGACCCGACGTTCGGCACACTGGAGGACTTCGACGAGCTGGTCGAGCAGGCGCACGCCCGCGGCATACGGATCGTCATGGACCTCGTGGTCAACCACACCTCCGACGAGCACCCCTGGTTCGTCGAGTCGCGCTCGTCGAAGGACTCGCCCAAGCGCGACTGGTACTGGTGGCGCCCGCCGCGGGAGGGGATGAAGGCCGGCGTCCCGGGGGCCGAGCCCACCAACTGGCACTCCTTCTTCAGCGGCTCCACGTGGGAGCTCGACGAGGAGAGCGGCGAGTACTACCTGCACCTGTTCTCGCGCAAGCAGCCCGACCTGAACTGGGAGAACCCGCAGGTGCGCCAGGCGGTCTACGCGATGATGCGATGGTGGCTCGACCGCGGCGTCGACGGCTTCCGGATGGACGTCATCAACATGATCTCCAAGGACCTGCCACTGCGCGACGGCCCGCTCATCGGCCCCGGCCCCTGGGGTGACGGCTCGCCCTTCTACATCTGCGGGCCGCGGATCCACGAGTTCCTCCAGGAGATGCACCGCGAGGTCTTCGAGGGCCGCAAGGACTCGCTGCTCACCGTCGGCGAGATGCCGGCCGTCACCGTCGAGGAGGCCGTCCTCTTCACCGACCCGGCCCGTCGCGAGGTCGACATGGTCTTCCAGTTCGAGCACGTCGGCCTCGACCACGGCGACCACAAGTGGGACCGGCGGCCGCTCAGCCTCGTCGACCTCAAGGCCTCGCTGGGCCGCTGGCAGGAGGGCCTCGCCGAGGTCGGCTGGAACAGCCTCTACTGGAACAACCACGACCAGCCGCGCGCCGTCTCGCGCTTCGGTGACGACGGCCAGCACCGCGTCGAGTCCGCCAAGCTGCTCGGCACCGTGCTGCACCTGCACCGAGGGACGCCTTACGTCTACCAGGGCGAGGAGCTCGGCATGACCAACGTGCCCTTCGCCGACGCCAGCTCGTTCAAGGACATCGAGTCGCTCAACTACTACGCGGCGGCGACCGGTCAGGGCCTGCTCGTCGAGGAGGTGCTCGACGCCCTGCGGCTCGGCAGCCGCGACAACGCCCGCTCCCCCGTGCAGTGGGACACCTCCCGGCACGCGGGCTTCACCACCGGCACGCCCTGGTTCCCGGTGCACCCCAACCACCGGGAGGTCAACGCCGGGCAGGCGCTGGCCGACCCCGACTCGGTGTTCCACCACTACCGACGGCTCATCGAGCTGCGCCACACCGACCCCGTGGTGGCCGAGGGCACCTTCACCATGCTGCTGCCGGACGACCCGGTGCTCTACGCGTTCACCCGCTCCCTCGGCGAGACGACCCTGCTGGTGGTGGCCAACTTCAGCAGCCACCAGCACCCCGTCGAGGGCCTGCCCGAGGCCGAGCGGTGGGCGGCGGCCGAGCTCGTGCTCGGCACCCACCCGGAGCCCTCCACCCCGGCGCCCGGGCCGCTCGTGCTGCGGCCGTGGGAGGCGCGGGTGCTGCGCCGCACCCGGTGACGGGTTGCCGGTGCCCCGGCCCGGGTGTTCAGTGGAAGGTGGGCGACCGCCGTACCGGCTGGCGCCACGACCACCGGCCGGCGCGCCCCTCACCACAACCGAGGAGGCCTCATGACGACGGCTCGAGACATCATGCACACCGGTGCGACCTGCATCGGTGAGGACCAGACCCTGCTGGAGGCCGCGCAGATGATGCGCGACCTGGGCGTCGGCGCCCTGCCGATCTGCGGGAACGACCAGAAGCTGCACGGGATCATCACCGACCGCGACATCGTCATCAAGGCGGTGGCGGAGGGCAAGGACCTCGGCTCGTGCACCGCCGCGGAGCTCGCGCAGGGCCACGTCACCTACGTCGAGGCCGACACCGACATGGAGGCCATCGTCGACCTCATGGGCCGCGAGCAGGTCAAGCGCATGCCCGTGATCCAGGACCACCGGCTCGTGGGCATGATCAGCGAGGCCGACCTCGCGCAGCACCTCGACGACGCCCACCTGAGCAAGTTCGTGGAGCACGTCTTCGCCCGACCCTGACCGCCACGCACTGCCCGGTATGCCGGCTCGCCGCCACCGTGCGCCCGGGCCGGTTTTCCGTGTCCGCCGCCACCCGGCCTACCCTCTGTGTCCATGCGTTCCTCCCGCCTCATCACCCTGTTCCGTGTCGTCGCCTTCGCCGAGGCGGTCTCCTGGGCGGGGCTGCTGGCGGGCATGTACGCCAAGTACCTGACGGACGCCGGCGAGCTGGGCGTGAAGGTGTTCGGCCCGATCCACGGCGGGATCTTCGTGCTCTACGGCCTGCTCACCCTGGCGGTCGCCCGGGCCCGCCGCTGGTCGTGGGGCACGCTCCTGCTCGGGCTGGTCGCCGCCGTGCCGCCGTTCGCGACCGCTGCCTTCGAGGTCTGGGCCGCGCGGACCGGCAGGCTCGGGCCGAGCACCCGCCACCCCCTCCGCGGTTCGGGGTACTCGCGAGCGCTGTAACACGCGGTAGCACCCCGACCCCAGCCGGCCGGCCACCCGGCATACCGGCCTCGTCTGAAATGCTGAGGCATGGCCGCGCGAACGACCAGCCCAATGCTCACCTGGACGACCCTGGCGCCCTTCGGTGCCCTCGTCGCCCTGGCGCTGACCTGGGGACGCGGTCTCAACACCCCCATCGTGGTGGTCGTGGCGGCCCTGCTCGCCGCCGCGGTGCTGGCGTCGGTGCACCACGCGGAGGTGGTGGCGCACCGGGTCGGGGAGCCGTTCGGGTCGCTCGTCCTCGCGGTGGCGGTGACCGTGATCGAGGTGGCGCTCATCGTCACCCTGATGATCTCGGGCGGCAAGGACACCTCCTCGCTGGCGCGTGACACCGTCTTCGCCGCCGTGATGATCACCTGCAACGGCATCGTGGGCCTCAGCCTCTTCGTCGGGGCGCGTCGCCACGGGCTGGTCACCTTCAACGCCGAGGGCGCCGGCGCCGCACTGGCCACGGTGACGACGCTCGCCGTCCTGACCATGGTGGTGCCGACCTTCACCACTAGCGAAGCCGGCCCGGAGTTCTCGGGCGCCCAGCTGACGTTCGCCGCGGTGGCCTCGCTCGCCCTCTACGGCATGTTCGTCTCGACGCAGACGGTGCGCCACCGCGACTTCTTCCTCCCGGTCTCCGCCGAAGGCCAGCCGCTCGACGACGAGCACGCAGAGCCGCCCACGAACCGTGAGGCGTACACCAGCCTCGGCCTGCTGCTGCTCTCGCTGGTGGCGGTGGTCGGCCTGGCCAAGGTCGAGTCGCCGGCGATCGAGTCGGCGGTTGCCGCGGCCGGGCTGCCGCAGTCCTTCGTCGGTGTCGTGATCGCGCTCCTGGTGCTGGCACCCGAGACGCTGGCAGCGGTGCGCGCCGCGAGCCGCAACCGCCTCCAGACCAGCCTCAACCTCGGGCTCGGCTCGGCCATGGCCAGCATCGGCCTGACCATCCCCGCCATCGCCGTCGCCACGATCTGGCTCGACGGACCCCTGCTGCTGGGCCTCGGCCCGACCCAGATGGTGCTGCTCGCCCTCACCGTGGTGGTCAGCGTGCTGACCGTCGTGCCCGGACGGGCGACGCGGCTGCAGGGCGGCGTGCACCTCGTGCTGCTGGCCGCCTTCGTGTTCCTCGCCATCGCCCCCTGAGCCGGAGCCGGGTCGCGCGGTCAGATCGAGGACTGGCCGGCCGGCTCGTGCTCGCCCTCGAGGGCAGCGGTGATGAGCTTGCCGAGCACCTCGACCGAGTGTGCACCGGTCAGGGCGACCTGGCGGTTTGCGACGAAGAACGGGACCGCGGTGACGCCCAGCTCGGCAGCCTCCTGCTCGTCGGCGCGCACCTTGTCGGCGTAGTCGCGCCCGGCCAACACGGCTGCGACCCGGCGCCCGTCGAGACCGGCCTCGCCCGCGAGCCGCTGCAAGGCCTCGTGGTCGTCGATCGACTTGCCCTCGCTGAAGTGGGCGCTGAACAGGCGCTCGAGCACCGCCGCCTGCAAAGCGGGGCCGCCCTGCACCAGGCCCAGTGCCACCAGGCGGTGGGCGTCGAAGGAGTTGGCGTCGACCTGGGCGTCGATGTCCATGTCGATGCCGTCGGGCCGGCCGATGATCGCGGCCCGCTCGACCATGCGCCGGGCCTCGTCGAGGTTGGTGCTGTGCCGGTGAGCCAGCCGCTCGACGACCAGGACGCCCTCACCGGCCGGCTTGCCAGGGTCCAGCTCGAACGCGTGGTAGGTCACCGTCACCTCGGACGGCTGGGCGCTCTCCGCGATGGCCTGCTCGAGCCGCCGCTTGCCGATGTAGGACCACGGGCAGACGACGTCCACCCACACCTCGATCTCCACCTCGCTCATGGGCCCATCCTCACACGGACGCGCGGGTCGGGCCCGGGGCCAAAGGACGCTCCTGCCTACGATGACGGCATGAAGCCACCGCTCCGGACCCACCTGCCCCAGCCGCGGCACGCACGGCGGTCTGCCGCCTCGGTGGTCGTCGTGATCGCCGCCGCCACCGTCCTGGCCGCCTGCGGGGACGGCGACACGACGCCCATGGGCGACCACGGCGCGATGATGTCGTCGACCACGCGGACGGCCGGCCGCTCCCCCAGCGGCCAGGCGACGACGCGCGCTCCCGGCGCGACCGGCTCGGCCACCGCCGGCACCCCCGCCGCCGGACCCCACAACCAGGCCGACATCGACTTCGCCGCGGGCATGGTCCCGCACCACCAGCAGGCCCTGGTCATGGCCGACATGGCGCTCGCCCACGGTGGGACCGACGACTTCGTCGCGCTCGCCAGGGCGATCAAGGCCGCCCAGAAGCCGGAGATCGACCAGATGTCGGGGTGGCTGGCCGGATGGGGCCAGCCGGTGCCCGAGGGCGGCGGCCACATGGGCCACTCCGGCATGGGGATGATGAGCCAGCAGGAGCTCGACGACCTCGACGCGATCGAGGGCATCGGGTTCGAGGGCATGTGGCTGGTCATGATGATCGAGCACCACGAGGGAGCGATCGCCATGTCCCGCACCGAGCTCGACAGGGGCGCCAACGCCGAGGCGAAGAAGCTGGCGCAGTCCATCATCGAGTCCCAGACCGCCGAGATCGCCCAGATGAAGGCCATGAAGGACAAGCGCGCGAACTAGGAGCGAACGAGGACCTGCGCGGCGTCTCCGTCCGGGCGGACGCGACGGCCCCCGACCACGTGGTCGGGGGCCGTCGGCGGTTTCGCGAGGCGTCGTGGAGGTCGGCCGTCAGGGACGCCCGTAGGTGACGTCGGAGGACCAGATGTCGCGCAGGTCGACAGCCTTGCCCGTGCGCGGGGAGTCCCACATCTTGCCGTCCCCGGCGTAGATGCCCATGTGGTGGGCGGGGGCGCCGAAGAACACGAGGTCGCCCGGCTGCGGGTCGGAGACCGGCGTCACCGCCTGGCGCTGCTCCTCGGCGGTGCGGGGCAGGTCGATCCCGATCTGGCGGAAGACGTACTGCGTGTATCCCGAGCAGTCGAAGCCGGTCTCGGGCGACGTGCCGCCGTAGCGGTACATGATGCCCTGGTACTGCGCGGCGATCCCGAGGATGCCGCCCGCTGCGGGCTTGAGCGGCGCCCGCTCGACCGAGCGGCTGGCGGCCTGCTCGGTGCGCTCCGACTGCGGCTGCGGCTCGGGCGCGGGCTCCGGGCGGGGCGCCGGCTTCGGCTCGGGCTTCGCGGTGGCCGTGAAGCCGATGACGCCGAAGGCGTCCTGGGCGACCGGCGCAGCGGCCTCGGGTGCCTTGACCGCCACCGGTGCGGCGACCGAGCCGGTCTTGGGCTTCTCGGCCGGCGCGGCCTGCGAGGGGATCGCGAACGCGGCGACGAGGCCACCGGAGGCGGCGAGGACGGCCGAGGTCTTGACGGCCGGCTCGGCGGACTTCGCGACGATGTCGGTCAGCTCGGACAGGGGGTTGAAACGGCCTTGCGCACGGTGGCGCCCAGCGTGATGTGACACGGTTGAACCTCCAGCGCCTACGAGGTGAGCTGTCGGGTTCGGGTGGAGGTTGGTTTCACCCGGCCCTTGCCGTCTGCCACCCGTCCTAGCGGGCGCTCGCGGTGAGGGCTTCACCCCGAGGACGGCACCAGGGCCGCCCAGAAGTGGGTCCCCCGCTCCTGCCAAGCGGTGTGCTGAGACCCTCGGCGGTGACAGGACTAGGCGATCCGCTTCGAGCCGTCCTCCCGGGGGTGGAGGACCCCGACACGGTACACAACGGGCAAACCGAAAGTCACACTGCGGTCACGGCGAGTTCATGCAACAGCAGGAGAACGCACCCAAGGACCCCCACCGGGGCCGGAAAAGCTCAGACGACCGCGGCGAAGACGTGCTGGGCGACGTCGTGGGGCAGCGAGACGCCGGTCGACTCCGCAGCGCCCTCCCGGACGGCGATGACGCGCCCGTCCTCGCGGCGGACGTCGACGCGCTGCCCGGGGAGCAGGCCCGCCGAGGTGAGCAGGCTGAGCGCCTCGTGGTCGACCTGCACCGGCTCGCCGATGCGCCGCACCAGGACCGTCGCGGTGTCGGGCAGGGCCAGCTCGGCCAGGCTCTTGACCCCCACCCGGAACTCCTCGTTGGGCTCCTCGCCGAGCTCGTCGAGACCGGGGATGGGGTTGCCGTAGGGCGACTCGCGGTGGTCGCCGATCATGGCCAGGATCTTGCGCTCGACCCGCTCGGACATGACGTGCTCCCAGCGGCACGCCTCCTCGTGGACGTACTCCCACTCCAGGCCGATGACGTCGACCAGGAGGCGCTCGGCCAGGCGGTGCTTGCGCATGACCCTGGTGGCGATGAGCCGGCCCTCGTCGGTGAGCTCGAGGTGGCGGTCGCCCGAGAGGGTCAGCAGGCCGTCGCGCTGCATGCGGGCCACGGTCTGCGACACGGTCGGACCCGAGTGGCCGAGACGCTCGGCGATCCGGGCACGGAGGGGGACGATGCCCTCCTCGACGAGCTCGTAGATCGTCCGCAGGTACATCTCGGTCGTGTCGATCAGGTCCGTCACAGCCCCTAGCCTCTCATTCATGACCGTCACCGTCGTGTGGGTGAGACGTGATCTTCGCATGCGCGACCACCCCGCCCTGACGGCAGCAGCCGACGCCGGCGACTCGGTGCTGCCGCTGTTCGTGCTCGACCCGCGGCTCGTCGACCGGGCCACCCCGCGGCGCGACCACCTGCTCGCCTCGCTGCGCGCCCTCGACGACGCGATGGACGGCCACCTCGTGGTGCGGCGGGGCCGGCCCGAGCAGGTCGTCGCGGCCGTCGCCGACGAGGTGGGCGCAGAGACGGTGCACGTCACCGCGGAGTCGACGCCCTACGGCCGCCGCCGCGACGAGCGGGTCCGCCGCCGCCTCGAGCGCGACGGCCGCTCGCTGGTGGCCACCGGCACGCCGTATGCCGTGGGGCCGGGCACGCTGACGAAGGCGGACGGCACGGCATACCAGGTCTTCACGCCGTTCTCGAAGGCGTGGCGGGCGCACGGCTGGCCGGCCCCCGCCCCCATGCCGCGCGGGCTGCGCTGGGCGCGCGCCGACTCCGAGGGCCTCCCGGAGGGGCCGGCCCTCGACGGCGCGGGCGAGGAGGCCGCCCGGCGCCGCTGGAGGCGGTGGCTCGACCAGCACCTCGGCGACTACGACGGCGAGCGCGACCGGCCCGACCTCGACAGCACCAGCCGGATGTCGGTGCCGCTGAAGTACGGCGAGCTGCACCCGCGCACCCTGCTGGCCGACATCGCCGCGCACGAGGGGGCGCGCTCGACGGCGGCGCGTACCTACACCAACGAGCTGTGCTGGCGGGAGTTCTACGCGGACGTGCTGTGGCACCACCCGGAGTCGGCCTGGCACGACCTCAAGCCGGCCCTGTCGTCGATGAGGTACTCACGGGCGCGCAAGCCCCTCGAGGCGTGGCAGCGCGGCGAGACCGGCTACCCGATGGTCGACGCCGGCATGCGGCAGCTGCTCGCCGAGGGGTGGATGCACAACCGGGTGCGGATGATCACCGCCAGCTTCCTCGTCAAGGACCTGCACATCTGGTGGCCGGAGGGCGCCCGGCACTTCCTCGCCCACCTGCGCGACGGCGACATCGCCAGCAACAACCACGGCTGGCAGTGGGTGGCCGGCACGGGCACCGACGCGGCGCCGTACTTCCGCGTGTTCAACCCGGTCAGCCAGGGCCTGAAGTTCGACCCGGCCGGTGACTACGTGCGGCGGTGGGTGCCCGAACTGCGCCACCTGAAGGGCAAGGCCGCCCACGAACCGTGGGAGCACGACGACGGTTACGCGCAGGGCTACCCGGAGCGGATCGTCGACCACCGGGCCGAGCGCGAGGAGGCCCTGCGCCGCTACGAGGAGGCCCGCCGCACCGGGTCGTAGTGCGGCACCCAGCGGGCGAGCCAGGCGCCGCCGGCGAGGGCGACGCCGCCCAGCACCACGCAGGCCGCGGCCAGCGGTGCGACGACCGTGATCGCGCTGACCAGCAGCGGTCCCCCGGCGATGCCGGAGTCGACGAAGAGTCGCCAGCCGCCCAGGAACTGCGGACGAGCGTCCGGTGGCGCCGCGTCGGCGCCGAGCGTCATGACGATGCCCGACCCGATGCCGTTGCCCAGCGCCATGAGGAGCGCCACGACCGTGAGGGACGGCATCGACGACGTGAGCGGGAGGGCCGCCATGCCGACGCCGAGCACGACGACCGTGGGCACAGCGATCCAGACCCGGCCGAAGCGGTCCATCACCGCGCCGGCCGGGTAGAAGAGCAGCATGTCGAGCCCGCCCGCGATGCCGAAGACCAGTGCGGTGTCGGTGGCGCTCAGCCCGATGTGCTCGGCCCACAGCGGCAGCAGCGACGTGCGGGCGCCGCGGGCGGCGGCGATGGTGAGGACACCCGACCCCAGCGTCACGAGGGTGCGCCGGTGCTCGACGAGCACCGAGCGCACCGAGCGGCGCGGGCCGGCCGCCGCCGCGCGCTCGTGGCCCGCCGTCAGGTCGGGCAGCACCAGCACGAGGAGGAAGGCGGCGGCGCTCGCCGCGACGGCCACGGCATACGCAGCCCTGAGGTCCCACCACGACACCACCGCGGCGCCCACGAAGGGACCCACGAAAAGGCCGATGCGGTGCACGCCGCCGAGCGTGGAGAGCGCCCGAGCCCGCATCGACACCGGCACCACCTCGGTCAGGTAGGCCTGCCGGGCGAGGTTGAACAGGGCCCCGGCCATGCCCAGGGCCAGCACCGCCGCGGCCAGGACCCAGACCGTTCCGGCGAACAGCGCCGCCGTCATTGCGGCGCCCTCGACAACGGCCGCCACCATCAGCGCCCGCCGCTCGCCGATGCGCGCCGCGAGCGCCCCCGACGGGAGGGCCGCGGCGAGCTGCCCCACCCCGAGCAGCGCGACCGTCAGCGCCGCCATCCCCACCGACGCGCCGAGGTCGCGGGCCGTCAGGGCGAGGACGGGCAGGACGGCGCCGTGGCCGAGCGAGGCCAGCACCGTCGGCCCGAAGGCCGGGACGGCGATCCGGCTCAGGCGGAAGGACTCCTCGGCGACGGGCACCGCGCCATTGTCGCCCTCGGCGGCGCACCGGGGTCCGCCGACCTGCCGGCCGGGGTCAGAGCAGCGTCATCGAGCCGAGGTAGGTCGTGGCAGCAGCGGTCAGGGCGGTGGTCAGGACGAGCACGCCGCCGGTGGCCAGGACGCCCAGCGCCCGGCGCCCGCGCGAACTGCCCGCAGGGAGGGCCGCCCGGCGGGCACGGGAGAGGCCGCGACCGCCGACATGCAGCACCCGGCGGGCCCAGTCGTGCTCGAGCGCGAGCAGGGCGAGGCCGAGCGCGATGACGACCAGCCCGGGCCCCGGGAGTACGAGCATCGCCAGCCCGGCCAGCACCACGAGCGGGCCGAGCACCGTCACGCCGACGCGCACCGTCATCGCGCGCACCCGCCCACGGCTCGACCAGGCGTCGACGCGGCTGAGCAGGCGCTGGGCGCGCGGCGGCAGTGAGGGGTGGTGCATGTGGCTCCCGAAGGGGTGGGTGGAGGCAGTGGCCGACCCCCCATGGTGGGGGGTGTTCCTGTGAGCCACCTGAGCGCGGCCCCGCGGCGTTGGCTAGCGTCGGCGGCGTGACCGAGACCTTCACCGT
Source organism: Knoellia sp. p5-6-4 (assembly GCF_029222705.1). Lineage (NCBI taxonomy): Bacteria > Bacillati > Actinomycetota > Actinomycetes > Micrococcales > Intrasporangiaceae > Knoellia > Knoellia sp. p5-6-4. Next base: position 2,343,127 of record NZ_JARGZF010000001.1, on the reverse strand, counting down.
TCCCGCGCGGTTCTGCGGCCCGCCCGAGTCCGGCAACGGGGGGTGGACCAGCGGGCACCTGGCCACGCTGGTGCGAACGAGCGAGGAGCTCCCCGCGGTCTCCGTGCGACTGCGCACCCCTCCGCCGCTCGACCACCCGATGGAGGTGCTTCGAGGCGAGGCCGGCGTGGTCGAGGTCGCCGACGGCGCCGTGCCGGTGGCCTCGGGCCAGCCGGCCCCCGCCCGGACCCGCTCCGGGCTGCCGACCCCCGTCCCCTTTGCCGAGGCGGCGTCGGTCGCGCAGTCGTATGCCGGGCTGCACGACCACCCGTTCCCCACCTGCTTCTCGTGCGGCACCGAGCGCGACCCCGGCGACGCCCTCTGCCTGCGTCCCGGCCCCCTGCCCGGCCGCGAGGGCGTGCACGCCGCCGCCTGGGTGCCCACCGAGGCGACCACCGAGATCGTGTGGGCGGCGCTCGACTGCCCCGGCGCGTGGGCCCTCGGCGTCGGCGGGCGCCCGATGGTGCTCGGCACCATGACCGCCGAGGTCGACCGCCTCCCCGTGGTCGGCGAGGAGCACGTGGTGATGGCCTGGGCGCGCGGCAGCGAGGGCCGCAAGCACTGGTGCGGCACCGCCCTGTATGCCGCCAACGGCGCGCTGCTCGCGCACGCCGACGCCACCTGGATCGCCATCGACCCCGCCGCCGTCCGGCCCGTCCGGGACAACCCGAGGAGCACCCCGTGAGCGCCGCCCCCAGGAAGACCGCCGTCGTCACCGGCGCCAGCAGCGGTATCGGCGAGGCCACCGCCCGCCAGCTGGCCGCCGCCGGCTTCGAGGTGGTCTGCGCCGCCCGCCGGCCGCAGCGCATCGAACCCCTGGCCGACGAGATCGGTGGCGTGGCCGTCGTGTGCGACGTGACCGACCCCGCCGACGTGCAGCGCCTCGCCGACGCTGTGGGCGACCGGCTCGACGTGCTCGTCAACAACGCCGGCGGCGCCTTCGGCCTCGAGTCGGTCGAGGAGGCCCGGGTCGAGGACTGGCGGGCGATGTACGAGGTCAACGTCATCGGCACCCTGCAGGTCACCCAGGCCCTGCTGCCGGCCCTCAAGGCCAGCGGTGAGGGGGTCATCGTCAACGTCGGCTCGATCGCCGGCCGCACGGCATACGAGGGAGGCGGTGGCTACACCGCCGCCAAGCACGCCCTGGCCGTGATGACCGAGACCCTGCGCCTCGAGCTGGTCGACCAGCGGGTGCGGGTCACCGAGATCGCGCCCGGCATGGTGCGCACCGAGGGCTTCTCGGTGACCCGGTTCCGCGGCGACCGGGAGCGCGCTGAGGCCGTGTATGCCGGTGTGCCCCAGCCGCTCGTCGCCGACGACGTCGCCGACGCGATCGTCTGGATGGCGACGCGCCCGGCCCACGTCAACGTCGACCTGCTGGTGATCAAGCCGCGGGTGCAGGCAGCGCCCCACAAGGTGCACCGCGAGCCCTGACCCACTCCCCCGGCGGCAAGTTCCGCCGGCGCTCAGGCGAAGCGGATGAACAGGCGCTCGGGGGCCGCGCCGGGCACGGTGCGCACCACCTGGCGGTCTCCGTCCTGCTCGACGACGTGGGCCGCGTCGGGTCGGACGGGGGCGCAGCCGGAGAGGACGACCACGGTGCCGGCCTCGTCCTCCTCGTGGCCGAGCCCCGGGTGGAAGACCAGCCGGTCGGTGCCCACCTCGGCGAGCTCCGCGCTCGCCCACTCGACGCGGCCGAGGCCGGTCTCGAGACCGAGGGCGAGCATGTGGCCGCTGCGCGGCGGCACCCGCAGCGGCACGCCGTGGTTGACCGGCTCGCCGTCCAGCGTCAGGTCGACGGCCGGCCGGTGACCCGTGGTGTTGGTGACGTGCAGCAGCCGCTGGCCGTCGTCGGTCGAGGTCGTCGTGGCGAAGACACCCGGCACGTCGGCCCGCACGGCCAGGCCCGGCTGCACGCCGAGCCGCCCCATCGCCCTGCCGAACAGGACTGGGCTGGAGGGCAGCTCGGCGGTCAGCACGACAGCTCGGCCCTCGCCTAGGGGCACGTCGACCCCGCACACGGCGCCGGTGACGTCGGTGAGCACGACGTCACCGCTCGACGGCACCAGCTCCTGGCGCCAGCCGACCCGGGTCTCGGGCCACGGGGCGGCCCATCCCCGGGCGACTGCCGAGGGGAAGAAGTGCCCAGTGTCGCGGACGACCTCACCGGCCTTGAGCCCCAGCGCGTCGGCCAGCACGGTGCACGGCCGGGCCTGCAGGTCGCGGTCTGGCAGCCGGCCGAGCAGCAGCAGCCCACCGCCGCCCTGCACGTGGCGCACCAGCCGCTGCTGCACGTCCTCACCGAGGTGCCGTCCGGTGGCGAGCAGCACGACACCGGCGGGCTCGTCGCGCTGCAGGTGCACGGCCGGGAAGCGGTAGCCGTCGAGCAGCAGTGACCGCACCAGCGCCCGCCGCTGGCCCGCGCCACGGTGGGCGCGCAGGTCGGCGACGACCTCCTCCATGAGCGGGCTGCCGGTGTGGTGGTACTCCGTGGCGTAGTGGTCGAGCACGAAGCCGAGCTGCACGGGGTCGTGGTCCTCGCGCATGCGGGCCAGCCAGCGCTCGTGGACGTTGACCGCGTGCACCGCGGCCGAGGTGCTGGCGTAGGTCATCCCGCGCTGCCCCTCCGGGCCGACGGGCGCCGCGGTGCCGTGCCGCTCCCCCGTGAAGCTGATCCGGTCGTTGCCGTCGCCGACCGGCTCGTCGAGGTGCGGGTTGATCCCGCCGGCGAAGAGGTAGTAGTTGATGAGCCGGTTCCCCTGCGCCACGGAGCGTCTCGTCTTGAGGTCCACCGACGCCGGGTCGTACTGCTGGTCGAGCCCGCCGCCGTAGTCACCCGACCCCGCCTCGAACTCCAGCGACGTGGTGGGCTGGTCGAGGTCGTGCACGGCGTCCATGAAGGCGTTGATGACGTAGAGGTCGGTCGTCGTCGCCATGGTCATGTCGCCCATGTAGTGGTCGGACCCGGAGAGCACGCCGGGCACGCCGGCATACGTCTCGACCAGCTGGCTGATGCCGATGGGGAACGACTCACCGCTGCCGCCCTCGGTGCCATGGATGTTGACGAGGAAGGGCACCCCCTCGACGCCACCGCGCTCGGCCATGGCGCGCAGCGTCTCGACGTAGCGGCGGAACCGGTCGCGCATGAACCGCGCGAGGTCGACCCGCAGCGCACCAGCCCACGCCTCCTGCGGCGACCGCACCGCCTCGGCCCACGCCGGGCTGCCGGGCTCGACCGGGTATGCCGTGCGGCCGCTGTCGGCCTCGGCCTCACCCCGGGCGCGCACCCACTGGCCGAAGTCGGCGACGAGGTGCTCGGTGAGGTCGGGCGTGTTGGTGACCCACGCCAGCATGCCGATCTCGTTGTCGAGCTGGACCGCGATGACGTTGCCGCCCCGCGGCTGGAGGCGCTCCGCGAGCAGCGGCATGATCGCGGCATACCAGCGCTCGCACTCGGTGAGGTAGGCGGGCGCGAGGTAGTCGACGGTGCGCGAAGGTGCCGGCGCGCCGTCCCAGCCGGTGGGGACGATCTCCGGGTGCTCGGTGTAGAGCCGGTAGGGCAGGCCCTCGTTCTTCAGCTCGGCCATGACGAACGGGCCCGGCCGGGCGATGAACCAGAGGCCGTGCTCGCGGCAGAGGTCGATGAAGGCGGCCACGTCGCGCTCGGGCCGCGTGGTGCCGCCGACGTCGATGCTGCCGTCGGGCAGCTGGTGGAACAGCCAGGGGATGTAGGAGGCGACGGCGGTGCAGCCCGCCTCCTTGAGCAGCAGGATGCGCTGCTCCCACTCCTCGCGGGCGACCCGGAAGTAGTGGACCTCGCCGGCCATCACCACCCGGGGCTCGCCGTCGATGAGGAGCTGCTTGGCGCGGTACTCGATCATGGGGCTCTTCTCTCAGTCGGTGAGGGTCAGGGTGGCCCGGGCGCCGGTGAGGGCATTGGGCCCCACCTGGAGGACGACCTCGCCGGCGTCGACGCGGGCCGTGTTGTCCCGCCCGAAGTAGGCGAACTGGTCTGCGGTGATGGTGAACTCGGCTGTCCCCTTCTCGCCCGGAGCGAGGTCGAGCACAGCCCAGTCGGTGAGCTCGACCAGGGGGCGGGTGACCTCGGCGACCGGGTCGCGGAAGTAGAGCTGGACCACCTCGCGACCCGGGCGGTCGCCCGTGTTGGTGACGTCGACCTGGAGCTGCACGCCGCCACCGGAGCGCGCCAGCCGCTGCGCCGACAGCCGGGGCTCGCCGTGGTCGAAGGTCGTGTAGGACAGCCCGTGCCCGAAGGGCAGCCGGGGGAAGACCAGGTCGTCGAGGTAGCGGCCGTGCCGCGCGTCCTCGTGCTGCTCGATGAGCCGCCCGGTGGGTCGCTGGTGCGTGCTCGTGGGGATGTGGCCCGTCGTCAGCGGGAAGCTCATCGGCAGGCGGCCATGCGGGGTGACGTCACCGAAGACGATGTCCGCCAACGCGTTTCCGGCCTCGACGCCGGGGTGCCAGACGACGAGCACGGCGTCGGCGACGTCCATCACGTCGCCCAGCTCGAGTGGCCGGCCGGTGTAGACGACGGCGACCAGAGGCTTGCCGAGCCGCGAGAGCTGCCGCAGGGCGTCGAGCTGTCCCGCAGGCAGGCCGATGTCGCTCACCGAGTTCGCCTCCCCCGAGCGCCAGGAGTGCTCGCCGATGACCGCCACCGTGACGTCGGCGCCCCGCACCTGTTGCACGGAGCGGTCGCTGAACCGGCCGTCGCTGACGAGAAGCCGGTCAGCGCCGAGTCGTTCCCGGAAGGCGGCGGCAGGGCTCACGACGTCCTCTCCGCGGCCGTCAAGGGTCCAGGTGCCGAGCAGGGCCTCCCCCTCCTCGGCGAACGGCCCGCTGAGGTGGACGGCGCCGCAGTCGGGGCGAAGCGGCAGGACGCCGTTGTTGGAGACCAGCACGTGCGCGGCGTGCGCCGCCCGCCGCGCCACCGCGCGCGTCTGTGCCGTGGGGGCGTTGCTGCGGGTCGGCTCGCCGGCGTAGGGCCGCACGAACAGGCCGAGCCGGAACTTCACGGTCAGGATGCGGCGCACCGCGTCGTCGACCAGCTCCTCGGCGACCTCGCCGTCCCGCACCAGGTCGGCCAGGTGGGCGGAGTAGCCGCCGGAGCACATGTCGAGGTCGACCCCGGCCTCGATCGCCTGGCGCGTCGCGTCGCGCAGGTCGGCCGCGACGCCCTGGTTCACGAGCTGCCCGACGCCGTTCCAGTCGGCCACGACGAGGCCCTCGAACCCCCACTCGCCCTTGAGCACGTCGCGCAGCAGGTGCTGGTGCGCGTGCATCGGGATGCCGTCGACGTCGTTGAACGCCGCCATGACGGTCTCGACGCCCGCGTCGACCGCGGCCTTGAACGGGCGCAGGTGCAGGTTGCGCAGGGTGTTCTCGCCGACCGAGACGGTGTCGTAGTCGCGGCCACCAGCGGCGAGTCCGTAGCCCGCGAAGTGCTTGGCGCAGGCGGCGATCCGGTCGGGATGGCCGGGATCGTCGCCCTGGAACCCGCGCACCAGCGCGGCGGCGAGCCGCCCGCTGAGCACCGGCGTCTCACCGAGCGACTCGGCGACGCGCCCCCACCGGGGCTCCTCGGAGATGTCCACCATGGGGGCGAAGGTCCACGCCACCCCGTCGACGACCGCCTCGTGGGCCGCGATCTGCCCCACCTGCTCGGCCAGCTCCTCGTCCCACGCCGAGGCCAGCCCCAGCGGGATCGGGAACACTGTGCGGTGGCCGTGGATCACGTCGCGGCCGAAGAGCACGGGGATGCCGAGGCGGCTGTCCTCGACGGCGTGCCGCTGGGCGGCGTCGATGTTGTAGGCCAGCACTCCCTCGTCGCGCTCGTTGCCACCGGTGGCGCCGCTGGCGAAGAGGCTGGAGCCGATGCTGCCCCGGCGCAGCAGCGCTGCGTCGTCGTCGGGGTGGATGTTGGCCACCTGGTGGGTCTGGCCGACCTTCTCCTCCAGCGTCATCCGGGCCAGGAGCGCGTCGACCCGTTCGGAAACGGGGAGGGTGGCATCGAGCCAGGGACGGTCCTGCGCGGTCATGCGGTCTCCACGGTGAGGGTGATGGTGCCGTCAGGCGAGGACTCCGCCAGGTCGGCGAAGGCCACGGAGACACCGCCCCGGCGGTAGGGGTTTGCCAGCGGAGTCGAGTCCGGCTCGCGGCCGTCGACGGCGAGGCGGGCCACCCCGTGGCCCTGCCGCCCCACCCCGAAGGTGATCTCGACGCGTTTGTCCCCCAACGGCATACGCACGGTGAGGCCGTCCAGGCGGGGGTCGAGCACGGGGTCGACCTCGACGCGGTCGCCGCGCACGCGCACCCCGAGCACCGTCTCGGTGAGCAGGCGCAGGAAGAGCCCCGGGCCGGAGGAGTAGACCCGCCAACCGCCCTCGAGGGGCACGTCGCCACGCATCAGGTCGTCGTAGCGCTCGGAGGCGTCGTGGCGGTCGGCGAAGACGCCGTCGGAGGAGGAGTAGTAGGTCGTGCTCTGCCGCGGTCGCGCCTGCGCCACCCGCCCGGTCACCCCCACGGGGTTGGCCAGCATGAAGGCCTCGAACAGTTGCTCGGCCTCGCCGACGCGGGCCAACGCCTCGGCGTAGCGCAGGTGCGCGTGCATGTACATCAGGCCGATCTCCCGGCCCCAGAAGGTGCTCGACTCCGCGCGTTGGAAGACGTGCATCGGCCCGCCGGAGTAGGCGACCGGACGGTCGAACAGGCGCGCGCCGTCAGGCCCCAGCAGGTGCTCACGCAGCAGGGCGAGGTGGTGGCGAGCGTCGTCGGGTGCGAGCAGGTCGCTGCTGATCGCGTGGATCCACGGCAGGACGCCGTAGGTGAGCCCGGTGCGCGTGTCGCGCGGGTGCACGAGCGGTTCGCGGTCGGCGCCGTGGAGCACCACGTAGCCGGGCAGCACGCCGTCGACGAGGAGCTCGGAGGTGAGGGCCTCGTGCGCCGCGTCGGCCATGCCTGCCGCCTCGTCGGCGAGGGCAGCGACCTCTCCAGGGTGGTGGGCGGCGTGGGCACCGGTGCACGAGCGCAGCCCGGCGGCGAGGGAGCGCAGCGACTGCACGAGCAGCACGGTCGTCCACGTCGAGACCATGCGGGCCGCCAGCCACGCGTCGGCCGGCTGGAGCGAGTCGTTCCAGTCGCCGTGGCCGTACGCCGGCAGGGGTGTGCCGGGCACCCGCATGTCCCGGATCCGCGAGAGCGCCTGGCGCAGGTGGTCGAGCACCGGCGCGGCCGGGGTCACGCCATCGTCACCGACGAAGGGCAGCCGCTCCCCCAGCAGCGAGGCGTCGGCCGTGCCCTGGAGGTAGTCACCGACGGCGAGCAACGGCCAGAACACCACGTCGCCGTGCGAGTCGTGCTGGCCTGCGCTCGGCAGGGGCGGGAGGAACTCGAAGGCCTGCGGCCAGTCACCACGGGCGTTCTGGGCCCGCAGCACGCGCAGCAGCACCTCGCGCAGCTCCGTGGTGCGCGCCAGCGCGGTGAGGATGCCGACCGGCCCCTGGCAGACGTCGCGGGTGCCCCACGCCCCACCGGAGTACTGCTCGAGGCCACGCGGCGACAGGTAGTGCACCAGGGCGTTCTGCGCGAACCACGGCAGCACCGCGTCCAGCCGCGCAACCTCGCCGGCCAGCTCCGACGCCTCCGGCGCGGTGAGCCGTATGCCGTGGGGCACGGCGTCGTCCCACGCGTCCCCCAGGTGGCGCTGGTCTGCTGCCCGGTCCTCCCGCTCGGGGGCGGCCACGGGCACCGTGAGGGCCAGGTCGAGCTCGGCCGTGGCCGCCGTCGAGAGGCTGACCCACGGCAGGCCGCGCGAGTGGCCGTCGGTGAACAGCGGACCGTCGCGGTCCACCGCCTCGAGCGAGCCCCGGCGGACCTCGAGGTCCAGCGCCCGCCCGTCCTCGCTGCGCACCCGCACCCCGTCCCCGGTCGTCGAGACGTCGACGGGGGCCGGGTCGTGCCCGTCGTCGTCCGCCGCAATGTTGAGCACGACGAGCAGGCGACGCGGCTGTCCCTCGACGAACCGGGCCCCGAGCCGCAGCTCGTCGGTGCCGGTGCGCGCCGCGGCGGTGACCTCGAGGGTCCCCCACGGCGCGGCGTACAGCCACCGGCACTCCTGGGGCGAGACCGCCCAGGCGCTCGGCGTGGCCAGCAGGCCCCAGCCGGTCGGCGAGTCGGGGTCCTCCACGAAGACGCGCAGGCCGTGGGCGCGGTGCAGTCCGAGGTAGCCGCGACGGGTCGACAGGACCCGGTCGCGGCCCACGTGCCCGCGGGTCACCTGCGAGTGGAACGTGCCACCCATCCAGGCGGTGGAGGTCAGCGTCGCGGTGTCGGGCACCAGGGTGTCGCCGGTGCGCAGGATGTGCCCGTGGGGCCGCAGCACCCGGCGCTCCTTCGCGACGGTGACGACGTGGGTGCCCTCGGCCGTGAACCACGCCAGCGGCGCACCGTCGTCGTCTCGCTCCACGTGGAGCCGTTCGCTCGCGCCGGCGAAGGCGTCGAGGCGGTCGTCGTCGAGCTCACGCGGCGGCAGCACCGGCGACTGCGAGAACAGGGAACCGCGCGGCTCGCCGTCCTGGTGGTCGCCGCCCTCCCCCGATGCAGTGCGCGAGGCCAGCGCCGCCGACACGGCCTGCTCGGCCACCGCCGCGTCGTCCGGCCCCGTGGCAGAAGGGTGGTCGGCGACGAACGACCCGGCGAAGCCGGTGGTGTGCCGCGCCCCCGGCGCCAGGGTGACCGGTGCGTCCTGCAGGGCGACCAGGGCGTGCTCGTGCTGCAGCCTCATGCCCGGCAGCAGTGCCTCCTCGAGCGCGCGGAAGTGCCCTCCGCTCGCGCGGTCGCCGACCAGCTGGAGCGTGTCGGTGGCCCACGACGAGCCCTCGCGCAGGGAGCACAGCACCATCCACGGCACGACGGGTCCAGGCATGTTCTGGCGCACGGCCAGCGCGGTCCCGTGCCGCGTCACGACGGGGGTGAGGTCGAGGTACTGGCTCACGTAGAACTCGTTGGTGCGCACGGCGCGCCACGGCGCCAGCGCCGGGTCGAAGGTGTGCACCACGTCGACGGTCGTCTCCACACCCGTGGAGTTCTCGACCTCGACGCACCACGACCACCGCGGCGAGCTCTGGTCCAACCGGAATGCGGCGGCATACCGCAGCCCGCCCCACACGCCGCGGACGACCGGGCCCTCGGCGGACCAGTCGACCCGGCTCGGGCTCTCGGGCCCGAGGAGGGGCACGAACCGCGCGCGACCGGCGTCGAGCCGGCGCAGGAACAGGTTGGCCGGGCCGGACTCGAGCTCGCCCGAGGGGTACATCAGCAGGCTCACGTCGCCGGCGTCGAACCGGGCGAGACCGGCGGTGTCGGTGAAGACGGCGCGCAGGCCGGCGTCGTTGGAGACTGCGTGTCGCGAACCCGTCAGGGATGCTGTCTGGGGAGTGACCACCCGAGTTGTATAGCAGCGGCCTCGGCGCCTGCCCATGCCGGAAACCACTGTAAATAAATGAAACTCAGTCCCAAGCACGAATCGTGCTCATGAAAGTACTTTCATGGTCAAGACCATTGACAGCGCTTTCATCGGCGCTCCTAGGGTGGCGGGAAATTCCCACCACGGAGGTCAAGTCAATGGTGACTAAGCGCTTTTCGGTTGTCGCGGTCGCGGTGTGCGCATCGTTCGGACTCGCGGCCTGTCAGGGCGGTTCCAACGCCCAGCAGGCAGGATCCGGTGGAGGCGGCGGCATGATCAAGCAGCTGACCTTCCCCTCGGACGCGCCGAACACGATCGGGGGTCTCGTCGACTACAACCCCTACTCCCCCAACGCGCTGACGAAGACGTGGCTCTACGAGCCCCTCATGATCCGCAACGGCCTCTCCTGCGAGATCACGCCCTGGCTGGCCAGCGACTTCGAGTGGACCGACGGCGCCAAGGGCCTGACCTTCACCATCCGTGACGGCGTGAAGTGGAGCGACGGCAAGCCGTTCACCGCCAAGGACGTCGCCTTCACCCTCAACCTCGGCAAGCAGTACCCGGGCATCGACCGGGCGGGCCTGTGGACCGACACGTTCGGCGCCGCGGCGACCTCGGTGACCGCCGAGGGCAACAAGGTCGTGATCGCGTTCGGCGGCAACGCCGCTCCCAAGTTCGACGAGCTCGTCAAGCTGCAGATGCTCCCCGAGCACGTCTACGGGTCGGTGGGCGACCCATCGAAGTACATCGACAAGAAGCCGGTCGGCACCGGTCCCTTCACCGTCGGCAGCTACAACGGCCGCCGCCTGGTGCTCCAGCGCAACGCCGACTACTGGCAGGCCGACAAGGTCAAGGTGCAGCAGCTCGTGCTCGAGGGCCAGTACGACGCCGCGCAGGCCTCGCTCAAGCTGCGCTCCGGCCAGCTCGACGCCTACTGGGGCGAGATCCCCAACCCGAAGCGCTCGTTCGTCGACGCCGACCCCAAGAACAACCACTTCTACTACGCGCCCAACGGCACGACGGTCCTGAGCCCCAACGTCGAGAAGAAGCCGTTCGACGACGCGAAGTTCCGCGAGGCCATCGCCCCCGCCATCAACCGTCAGGAGATCTCCGACAAGGCGACCTACGGCATCATGAAGCCGGCCAGCCAGACCGGTCTGAAGCTGCCCCTGGCCGCCAAGCTGCTGCCCGAGCAGCTGGCCAAGCAGGAGACCGTCACGGCGTTCGACGCGGCCAAGGCCAACCAGATGCTCGACGCCGCCGGCTACAAGAAGGGCGCGAACGGCAAGCGGACGACCCCTGACGGCCAGCCGCTCAACCTCACCTTCACCGTGCAGGCCGGCTGGATCGACTACCAGGCCACTGCCGACGTCATCGTGCGCAACCTCAACGAGGTCGGCGTCACGTCGAAGGTCGTCGCCACCGCGCCGGAGTCCGTCGATGCCCAGAAGAAGTCGGGCGACTACCAGATGATGCTCGAGTACCTCCACGGTGGCTGCGAGGTCGCCAAGAACCTCGGCGCCAAGCTCGCTTCGAACCAGATCCCGACCAAGACCGAGATCCTGCCCAACGTGCAGCGCTGGAAGGACCCGCAGACCGACGCCACGGTGAAGGAGCTCAGCGCGGCGATCGACCCCGAGGAGCAGAAGCGCCTGGTGGGTGACCTCGTCGAGACGATGATGACGAAGTACCCCGTGACCTCGCTGGTCTACGCCCCCGCGCGCATCATCTACCGCAGCGACAAGGCAGTCGGCTGGCCCAGTGAGGAGGACCCCTACGCACAGCCCGCCGATGACCGCCTGCTGATCCTGACGCGGTTGCGCGCGCCGGGCTCGGACAGCTGACGGGCGGCCCGCATGAGGTACTTCGCCCGCCGGATCGGGTTCTTCCTCGCCACGCTCTGGGCCGCCATCACCTTGAACTTCATCATCCCCAGGATGCAGCCGGGCGACCCGGCCGAGGTCATGGTGCAGAAGCTCGCCGGCCGGGACACCCAGCTGAACCCGGCGGCGGTCGAGGCCATGCGGGCCATGCTCGGCGCCCCTGACGGGAGCCTGCTCGAGCAGTACGTCGCCTACCTGAAGGCGTTGGTGCGCGGTGACTTCGGGCTCTCCTACACCTACTACCCCTACCCGGTGACGGAGGTCATCGGCCAGGCGGTCCCGTGGACGCTGGTCCTCGTGGGCGTGACCCAGACCCTGGCCTTCGTCATCGGGGTGACCCTCGGCGCCTACGCCGCCTGGCGGCGCAACAGCCGGTTCGACAGCGTGGTGACGCTCGGCTCGACGTTCGTCGGCACGCTGCCGTCGTTCTGGATCGCGCTGCTGCTGCTCTTCGGGTTCGGCTACACGCTCGGCTGGTTCCCCACCGCCGGCGGCTACGGCACGTCGCAGCCGGGGTGGAACGCCGGCTTCGTGGCCGACGCGGCATACCACTCCATCCTCCCGGCCATGGCGCTGCTGGTGACGGCCCCGATCGGCTGGATCCTGGGAATGCGCAACACCATGGTCATGAACCTGGGCGAGGACTACATCCGCCTCGCCAAGGCCAAGGGCCTGCCGGACCGCGTCGTGGCCCTGCGGTATGCCGCGCGAAACGCTCTGCTGCCCAGCGTCACCGGGTTCGCGATCGCCCTCGGTGGCGTGCTCGGCGGGTCCATCCTCGTCGAGACCATCTTCGACTACCCGGGCATGGGCCGCCTCATGGGCGAGGCCATCGGCAACCGCGACTTCCCCCTGCTGCAGACCCTGCTGCTGTTCATCATCGTCGGCGTCCTCCTGGCCAACCTCGTCGCCGACATGCTCTACGGCGTGCTGGACCCGCGCGCGAGAAGGGCCGAGTCGTGAGAAAGGCACAGTCATGACCGCCGGAGTCGTCCAGACAGGCACCGAGCTGCCCGTCGGCAGCGAGGCCCCCGAGGTCGTCGCCCCGCCGGAGACGCGCTGGTGGCAGCTCATCTGGAGCAGCACCAAGGCGCGGGTGGGCATCCTCCTGCTGCTCGGGTTCGTGCTCGTCGCGGTGTTCGCGCCGCTCATCGCCCCCTACGAGGGCACCCGCACCGACTTCGGGCCCCTCCTGCCCCCGAGCGGCGAGCACCTGCTGGGCACCACGAGCCAGGGCGGCGACATCTTCTCGCAGCTCGTCTACGGCACCCGGGTCTCGTTGCTGGTCGGGCTGTTCGGTGGCCTCTTCGCCACGGTGATCGCCCTCGTCATCGGGATGATCTCGGGCTACAAGGAGGGCACGCTCACCGACGACGTCCTGTCGTTCTTCACGAACGTCGCCCTGGTCGTGCCCGTGCTGCCGCTGATGATCGTGCTGGTCGCCTACTCCGAGGTGCGCGGCGTGCCGCTCATCGTCTTCGTCATCGGCATCACGTCGTGGGCCGGGCACGCGCGGGCCAAGCGCGCCCAGATCATCACGCTGCGCAACCGCGACTTCGTCACCGCCGCCAAGTTCGCCGGCGAGGGCACCTGGCGCATCATCTTCCGCGAGATCATGCCGAGCATGACGTCGCTGGTCGCGGCCGGCTTCGTCGGGGCGGCGACCGGCGCGATCGGTGCCGAGGCCGGCCTGTCGTTCCTCGGCCTCGGCGACCCCAGCTCGATCTCCTGGGGGACGATGCTCTACCAGGCGGACGCGCAGGGCGCTGTGGCACAGGGCCTCTGGCTGTGGGTGCTGGTGCCCGGCCTGACCCTGGCGCTCCTCATCACCAGCCTGACCTTCATCAACTTCGGCGTCGACCTGCTGAGCAACCCGCACCTGCGAGAGGACTGACCGTCATGACCCTTCTCCAGGTGCGCGACCTCAGCGTGCGCTACGAGCCCAGGAGCCAGCCGTCGCTGACCGCGGTCGACCGGGTGAGCCTCGACATCGCCGACGGCGAGTTCGTCGGCCTCATCGGCGAGTCGGGCAGCGGCAAGAGCACCCTGGCCATGGCGCTGCTGCGGCTGCTCGAGCGGCCCGGCCGGATCAGCGGCGGCTCCATCACCTTCGACGGCGACGACATCACCACCGCCCCCGAGGACGACCTGCGGGTGCGGCGCTGGCGCGACATCGCCACCGTGTTCCAGAGCAGCATGAACTCGCTCAACCCCGTCATGCGGGTCGAGGCGCAGTTCCGCGACGCCATCGAGCAGCACAGCGACCTGCGCGCAGACGCGGTGCGCGAGCGGGTCCGAGAGCTGTTCGAGATGGTCATGATCGACCCGAAGTTCATGAGCGCCTACCCGCACGAGCTCTCCGGCGGCATGAAGCAGCGGGTCAACCTCGCCCTCGCCCTGGTCAACCGGCCGCGGTTCGTGCTACTTGACGAGCCCACCACCGGGCTCGACGTCGTCGTGCAGCGATCCATCCTCGATGCGGTGCGCCGGCTCCAGAAGGAGCTCGGCTTCGCGGTGCTGTTCATCAGCCACGACATCGGCACGGTGATGGAGCTCTCCGACCGGATCCTGGTGATGTATGCCGGCCGGCTGGCCGAGGAGCAGCCGGCCGCCGGACTGGTGGCCGACCCTCTGCACCCCTACTCCAAGGGGCTGCTCGGCTCCTACAGCAACCCCCGGGCCGACACCGTGCGGGTCACCTACATCCCGGGCCGCCCGCCGGACCTGAGCCGGCCGCTCGAAGGCTGCCGGTTCGCGCCACGCTGCCCCGAGGCGATCGAGCGCTGCACCAGCGTCGAGCCGGAGTTCGCCCCGCTCGGCCGGGGCAGCGCGGCCTGCCACGTGGCGCGGCTGCAGCGCACCCCCGGCGCCGACACCGTCGCCGACCTTCCCGCTCCGACCCGCCGCTTCGCCGGGCCGGAGTTCGTCAAGACGAGCGCGGACTCCGAGCGGGCCCTGCAGGCGCCGGTCTTCCTCACCGTCGACGGCGTCTCCAAGGTGTTCGAGCGCCGCCGCGGGCTGCGGGTCGAGCGCACCGAGGCGGTCACCGACGTCAGCTTCTCGCTCCGCCGGGGCGAGGTCACGGCGCTCGTCGGCCAGAGCGGCAGCGGCAAGACCACGCTGGCCCGGATGATCACCGGGGTGGAGCGGCCGACCGCTGGCGTCATCCGCTTCACCGGCAGCGACGGCACCCAGACCGCGGTCGAGCAGCTGGGGACCCGGTCGCTGCGCGACTACCGGCGCAACGTGCAGATGGTCTTCCAGGACCCGTACTCCTCCCTCAACCCGGCGCTCACCCTGCGCTACGCGCTGACCCGCCCGCTGCGGAACCACCGGGGGCTCAGCGCCAAGGAGGCCGACGAGGCCGCTGCCGAGCTCCTCGAGACGGTGGCGCTGACGCCGAGCGCACGGTTCCTCGACCGCTACCCCTACGAGCTGTCCGGCGGGCAGCGCCAGCGCGTGGTCATCGCCCGCGCCCTGGCCGCCGACCCCGAGCTGGTCGTGGCGGACGAGCCGATCTCGAGCCTCGACGTCTCGATCCGCGCCGAGATCCTCGAGCTCCTCCACGAGCTGGTGCGCAGCCGCGACCTGGGTGTCCTCTACATCACCCACGACCTGCTGAGCGCACGGCTGCTGGCCGACGAGATCATCGTGCTCAACGGCGGCCGGGTGGTCGAGCAGGGCCCGGCCCTCGACGTCATCCGCAACCCCACCGACGCCTACACCCGCACCCTGCTGGAGGCCATCCCCAACCCCTTCGAGCAGGTGTCCTGAGGGTGTACCCCCGGCCGGGTCCGGCGGTGCCCTTGTGCTTTGTCGGTCTCCCCGGCAGGGTGACCTCCCATGGAGGCACCGGCGTGACTCCGGGCGACGACCGCCCGGTCACGATCTACAGCGTGGCGGAGCGTGCCGGGGTCTCGATCGCGACGGTCTCCCGCGTGCTCCAGGGCTCGGCGCGCACGTCCCCGGTCACCCGGCAGAAGGTGCTGCGCGCGGTCGAGGAGCTCGACTACGTGCCGCTGCGCGCCTCTCGGGCAGTCGAGACCCCGCGGCACGAGGCCCACGGGCTGGTGCTGCCGGGCCTGACCGGGCCCTACTTCGCCGAGCTGCTGGCGGGCTTCGAGTCGACGGCGGCGCAGTACGGCCAGTCGGTCGTCGTGGTGTTGTCCGGGTCGGCCGCCGACCTCGAGACGACCCTGCGCTCGCTCACCGCGCGAGTCGACGGCCTGGTGCTCACCCACGGCACCGCCAGCGACGCGCTGGTCCGCTCCCTCGCCCGCAGCACCCCGACCGTGCTGCTCGGCCGGGCACCGCTGGAGGGGTGCGACAGCGTCGTCACGGAGAACCGTGAGAGTGCCGCCGCGCTGACCGAGCACCTGCTCGGCCACGGGCGCACCCGCCTGCTCTTCGCCGGCGACCCCGAGGCGTCCTACGACATCCACGAGCGGTATGCCGGGTTCACCGGCGCGCTGTCGGCCGCCGGGATGGCGGAGGCGCTCCCGCCCGTGCCGGCGTGGTTCGACGAGGAGTCCGCGCCGCAGACCGTCGACGTGCTGATGGCCAACCCGGGGCGCGTCGACGGCCTGGTCTGCGCCAACGACGAGCTGGCCCTCGCGACGATGGCCCACCTGGCTCGCCGCGGGGTGCGGGTGCCCGACGACGTCGCACTGGTGGGCTTCGACGACCTGATGGCCTCGCGCTACGTCGCGCCCGGCCTGACCACGGCGCAGCAGCCGACCGCCGAGCTCGGCCGCTGGGGTGCGATCCGGCTGCACGAGCGGATCCAGGGGCGCACCCGCGACGTCGAGCCGCAGATCCTGCCCACCCGGGTCGTGGTGCGCGGCTCGTGCGGGTGCCCCTGGGACGGCCCGGCCCTCCCTGCCGCTACGGTGGGGACGGAACGGACATCTCTGGGCGAGTGACGGCAAGGAAACCCCGGCAGAATCTCCTACCCCAGCGCGGAATAGCCAACTCTCGTTGAATGTTCAACGAGACATGACGCAGATCTCCCCCGACACCCTGACCGACTACGAGGCCGAGTTCGACGCCCCCCTCGCGCTCGACCCCGACGCCCAGGACCTGCTGTTCCGCGAGGCCCGCACCGCCAACACCTTCGCCGACGAGCCCGTCACCGATGAGCAGGTCAGGGCGATCTACCACCTGGTGAAGTGGGCGCCGACCTCGATGAACAACCAGCCGCTGCGCATCGTGCTGGTCCGCAGCGACGAGGCCCGCGCCCGGCTCGTCGGTCTCATGGCCGACGGCAACAAGGCCAAGACCGAGGGCGCGCCGCTCGTCGCGATCCTGGCCGCCGACGTCGACTTCCACGACGAGCTGCCGAGGGTGTTCCCGCACTTCCCCGGCGCCCGCGACCTCTTCGCCGGCAACGAGAGCGCCCGGGAGGAGGCGGCCAAGCTCAACGCCGCCCTGCAGATCGGCTACTTCACCATGGGTGTGCGCGCTGCCGGCCTGGCCGCCGGCCCGATGACCGGCCTCGACGCCCAGGCGGTCGACCGCGAGTTCTTCCCCGACGGCCGCCACCGCACCCTCGTGGTCATGAACATCGGCAAGCCTGGCGAGGACGCCTGGCTCCAGCGCCTGCCCCGTCTCGACTACGACGAGGTCGTGGCCTCGGTCTGAGTCCGGCCTCGGACCGCCAACCATCTCGGTGCCCGAAATGTGTTGCCTCGACGCCGAACCCCGGCTTACCGTCGTGGCACACGGAAGGGAGGTGGTCCAGGAAGTGATTTCTCATTGGACGCGTGAGGTGACTGGGCGCTAGGCGCACGGCAACTGCGCTGACGCGCAATCCCACCAGCATCACCGCAGCCCGCGGGTCGTGCAGGTCGTCCCCTGCACAGTGCCAGCCGCTCGTCTCGGCAGGCAGGCCCGCGGGCTGTTCCATGCCCCTCCCACCGAGGGTTGTTCAGGCGCGACGAAGCGCGGCGGCCTGGGCGGCCAGGGTCTCCACCCGCGCCCAGTCGCCCCGGGTCAGCGCGTCCTTCGGCGTCAGCCACGAGCCCCCCACGCAGCCGACGTTGGGCAGGGCCAGGTAGTCGCGGGCGTTCTCGGGCGTCACCCCGCCGGTCGGGCAGAACCGCAGGTGCGGGCACGGGCCGGCCACGGCCGAGAGGTAGGGCCGGCCGCCGCTGGCCTCGGCCGGGAAGAACTTCATCGCGGTCAGCCCGGCCTCGGCCAGGGTGAGCATCTCGGTGAGGGTGCCGGCACCCGCCAGCAGCGGGAGGCCGGAGCGCACGGCCGCCTCGAGCAGCCGCGGCGGCGAGCCGGGCGTCACGAGGAACTGCGCCCCGGCGTCGCGCACCTGGGCCACCTGCTCGGGCGTCAGCACGGTGCCGGCGCCGACCACCATGCCCTCGACCTCGTTGGCCACCGCCTCGATCGCGGCCAGCCCGGCCTCCGAGCGCAGTGTGATCTCGATGATCGGTATGCCGCCGCGCAGCAGCGCCTGCGCGAGCGGCACCGCCTGCTCGGCGGACTCCACGACCACCACGGGGATGACGGGCGAGATGTCGAGCACGTCGGCGCCGCTGCGGATCTCGTGGTGCTGCAAGGTGGGGCTCACCGGGTCTGCTCCTGCTGTGGCGTGATGGTGGGGGTCAGGGTGTGGTCACCGAGCTCGGCGGTGCGAGCCAGTGTGGCAAAGACGTGGGCACCCTCGTCGGCTCGGCCGACGGCGGTGCGCAGCGGGTGGAAGAGCTCACGCCCGGTGCCGTACTCCTCCGGGGCCGCACGCATCGCCGGCGGGCGGGAGGCGAGCTCGCCGGGGTCGACCAGCACGTCGAGGGTGCCGGCATTGGCGTCGAGGCGGACCACGTCGCCGTCGCGCACTCGGCTGATCGGCCCCGCGTGCACCGACTCCGGCGTCACGTGGATGGCCGCGGGGATCGCGCCCGACGCCCCGCTCATGCGGCCGTCGGTCACCAGCGCCACGGCATACCCCCGCTTCTGCAGCACGCCCAGCGAGGGCGTCAGGGCGTGCAGCTCGGGCATGCCGTTGGCCGACGGGCCCTGCTCGCGGATGACGACCACGACGTCGCGGTCGAGCTCGCGCCGCGAGAAGGCGGTGAGGAAACCGACCTGGTCGGTGAACACCCGCGCCGGGGCCTCGACGACGCGGTGCTCCTCCGCGACCGCCGAGACCTTGATGACGGCGTTGCCGAGCGAGCCCCGCAGCATCCGCAGGCCGCCGTCGGGCGCGAAGGGGTCGGTCGCCGGGCGCAGCACGGCGCGGTCGCCCGACTCCAGCGGCACGTCCTCCCACAACAGGGCGCCCTCGGCGTCGAGGACGGGACGCTGGGTGTAGCGGGACAGGCCCGGCCCGGCAAGGGTCTGCACGTCCTCGTGCAGCAGGCCCGCGTCGAGCAGGCTGCGCACCAGGAAGGAGGTGCCGCCGGCGGCGTGGAAGTGGTTCACGTCGGCGGGGCCGTTGGGGTAGATCCGGGCGAGCAGCGGCACGACCGCCGACAGCTCGTCGAAGTCGTCCCAGGTCAGGTGGATGCCCGCCGCGGCGGCCATGGCGACCAGGTGCATGGTGTGGTTCGTCGAGCCGCCAGTCGAGAGCAGGGCCACGACCCCGTTGACGACCGCCTTCTCGTCGACGACCTGGCCGATGCCGTAGACCTGCTCGCCCGAGGCGATCTCGGCGACCCGCCGGGTGGCCGCGTCGGTCAGGGCCGCGCGCACCGGGTCGTCGGGGTGCACGAACGCGGCGCCCGGCAGGTGCAGCCCCATGACGTCCATGAGCAGCTGGTTGGAGTTGGCGGTGCCGTAGAAGGTGCAGGTGCCCGGCGAGTGGTAGCTGGCGATCTCGGACTCGAGCAGCTCCTCGCGCCCGGCCTTCCCGTCGGCAAACGCCCTGCGCACCTCGGCCTTCTCGGCGTTCGACCGCCCCGAGGCCATCGGACCGGCGGGCACGAACGCGGTCGGCAGGTGCCCGAAGGTCAGGGCCCCCTCCACCAGGCCGGGGACGATCTTGTCGCAGACGCCGAGCATCAGCGCACCGTCGAAGACGTCGTGCGAGAGCGCGATCGCGGTCGACATGGCGATGACGTCGCGGCTGAAGAGGCTCAGCTCCATGCCGGCCCGGCCCTGCGTGATGCCGTCGCACATGGCCGGCACGCCGCCGGCCACCCGTGCCACCGCACCGACCTCCCGGGCGGTGTCCTTGATGGCCTGCGGGTAGTGCTCGTAGGGCGCGTGGGCCGACAGCATGTCGTTGTAGGACGTGACGATGCCGAGGCTGACCGCGCTCACCCCGGTCATCGCGACCCGGTCGGAGCCGCCGCACGCGGCGACGGCGTGGGCGAGGTTGCTGCACCCGAGGTCAGCCCGGGCCGGCCGCAGGCCACGCTCGGCCGCGGCCGCCGAGGTGCGCGAGAGGTATGCCGCGCGGCTGGCACGGCTGCGCTCGGCCACCTTCGCGGTGACGTCGGCGACGACAGGATGGACGGGCAGGACAGGACGGGGCACGGTGTTCTCCTCGCGGTTCGCAGGCGGCCCGGAAAGGGGCCACGGGCGAACGGCGACGGTGGCGCTCGCGTCTGGTGTGGCACCGGTCACACTAGGGCCAGCGACGTCCCCGACTCCAGAACCCTGCCATCCCATCCCGTCATACGGACGGGTAGACCACGTCGCGAGATGGGGTTCCGTCACACGACCACTCGGCGTGTCGTGGTGCTGAGCCCCGGCTCGGCGCGAGGATGCCCCCATGAAGGACTGGACCGAGAAGGCCATCGAGCGGGCCGAGAACGTCGTCTACCTCGTGGTCGCGATGATCCTGTTCGTCATCGCCGCCGTCGTCCTCGTCCGTGCCGTCCTCGAGTTCCTCAAGCTGGGCACGAACGATGTCACCGACGTCGCCGCGAAGGTGCTCGACCTGCTCCTGCTGGTCTTCATCGTCGTCGAGCTGCTCTTCGCCGTGCGCACCACGCTCTCGCGGCGCGAGCTCGTCGCCGAGCCGTTCATCCTCGTCGGCATCATCGCGTCCCTGAAGGAGATCGTCGTCCTGTCGGTGAAGGCGCCCGAGCTGCTCGGCAAGCCGGAGTTCCAGGACATGATCTGGCTCATCGGCATCCTCACCGTCACGATCGTCGTGCTCTCGGTGGCCGGCTTCCTGCTGCGCCGCAAGGAGCGCGAGCCGACCGAGGGTGACCGCGACAGCGACGGCAGGCCCGACCTGACCGAGCCCTCCCCGGCAACCGGCTGAGGACAGCTAGGGCTGCCGGCGGTGCAGCCGCCACGCGCTCGGCTCGTCGAGGGAGCCCTCCCCCACGCGCGTGAACACGAGGCGGTCGTGCAGCCGGTTGCGCCGGCCGCCCCAGAACTCGACCTCGTCGCAGACCACCCGGTAGCCGCCCCAGAAGTCGGGGACGGGCACGTCGTCGACATTGCCGCGATCCGGCCACTGCGCGGCATACCGCTCGTAGGCCTCCTCGAGGCCAGCCCTGCCCTCGATCGGCCGCGACTGCTGCGAGGCCCAGGCGCTGATGCGCGAGGCCCAGGGCCGCGAACCGAAGTAGCCCGCGACCTCCTCGCGGGTCAGCGGCTCGGAGGCCCCGCGGAACCGGATGGCGCGGAACATCGCCGGCCAGGTGAGCGAGGCGGCGATCCCCCCGGTCGCGGCGATCTCCAGGCCCTTGGTCGACTCGGTGTTGGTGACGAAACCCGGCCCCCGCTCGTCGAAGAAGCGCATGAGCACGGTGCGCACGTTGGGCCGGCCGTCGGGGTCGACAGTGGCCACGGACAGCGCGAGCGGCTCGGGCACGTCGCCGAGCTCGCGCGAGCGCGCCTGGGCCTCGGCCACCCACTGATGCGCCTGCTGCCAGGGCGTCGGGGCGATGTCGACCTCGGAGAGCCCCTCGCCGGTGTAGTCCACACGGTGCGCATCGGTCATGGCACGAGATTAGGGTGAGAGCCCAGCCACGACACAGGGAGGCGCGAATGCCAGATCGGGGCAAGGCAGTCGGCAACATCGTCAAGTGGGGCGTGAAGTACGGCCCCCACGTCGTCGTGCTTGCGCAACAGGCCAAGGACCCGGCGATGGCGGCAGCCAAGAAGGCGATGGAGCGCCAGAAGGCCCGCCGTCGCGCTGTGGAGCACGCCGCCACCGTGCGCGAGGGCAGTGTGCTGAAGACCTTCGACCCGCGGCAGGAGTCGGACGAGCCGGTCTGGGTCGTGTTCTCCGGTGAGGAGCCGATCGCGGCCCACCCCACCACCACCACGCCGCTCGCCGAGCTGGTCGCCCGCAGTGACCTGACCATGCGCAAGCGACCGCACGAGATGCCGTCCACGTCCGAGCGGGTGCGGCAGCTCCCCCGCCAGCTGCCCAAGCGCCGGCCGCGGTAGGGGGTCTCCCGCTCGAAGGCCCCCTGAGCACCAGGGCGCCCGCCCTCCGTCAACGCGGAGGGCGGGCGCCGCCGTGACGGGTGCCGTGCTGTGTGCGCCTACGACTGCAGGCGGCTGCGCTGCAGGAGCCGGAGGCCGATGAGGGCGAAGGGCGAGAACCCGATGAGCACCATCACCGCGACCACGACGGGCAAGCCGGCCCCGAAGGCCATCAGCCCGGCGACGCCACCGAGGAACAAGGCGATGGTCCACCAGCCCAGCACCCCGGCACGGGCCAGCCCGACCAGCAGCAGGATCGGCCCGACCAGGCTGAACAGCTCGGTGCCGTCCCACATCCACAGCAGCGAGGCCTCCTTGACGCCGCGGAAGACCTCGACCGCCTGCTCGCTGGAGAGAGCCCGGCCGGCCGAGGCGTTCCACCAGTCGCTGAGCACCATGCCCGACACGTTGGCGAAGCCGATGGTCGTGAGCAGGGCCCCGACCACCGTCAGCCACGCGCCACGGGCCCGGCGCACCAGCGACGGCGCGGCCAGCACACCGAGGGCGATCGCGAGGTTGCCGTAGTGCAGGAAGAGCGCCGAGACCTGGGTCATCGTCGTGTCCCGTGCCAGGGAGGCGATGTAGTCGGCGTCGGCCATGGAGTCGGACGGCGGGGAGGTGAACATCCCCAGCGACCAGAGGACGGGTCCGGCGACGAGGGCGATGGCGGCGGCCACTGGCAGGATCCGGGACGAGGCGCGCCGGGCATCCTCGGCTGCCCCGGAGGCGGACGGTGCGGCGGCGCGGTTGGTGGCGCCGAGGGTGGAGCTGTTGGCGGTCATGGCGATTCCTTCTCGAGGTCGTTCTCGTGGCCCGGACCCTCCGGGCGTCCGCCGGTGCTCGGCGACAGGACAACCCTCCGCCGGCCCGCCCTCAGCGCGGCTCCCCCGCGGCGCACCGAGCTGGCCTCCCCCACGAGACGGAGCTCCTCGCCGACCTCTCCCTCCCAAGGGGGATACGCCGGCGCCCCTGCCGCCCTAGGGTTTCGGCCATGTCGACCACCGCCCGCCTGCGCGACCCGCGGCTCGTCCCGTATGCCGCGGCCGTGGCGATGGGCCTGCTCGGCCTCAACGAGGCGTGGTTCGACCCCGAGTTCCACGTCCACTTCGCCGAGCTCGCACTCGCCTCCGCCTGGATCAGTGCGGGCTTCCTCGTCGCCGCTCGCTGGCCCGCTGTGGGGGCCGTCGCGGTGGCCTGCTTCTACCCGTTCAGCACCCTGCTCGGCGCACCCGGCCCGGGCGGCACCGGACTCATCTCCATGCTCATCGCCGTGGCGTGGGCCGGCTTCGCCGACACCCGCACCCGGTCGCGAGCGGCCGTGCTGGCCAGCATCGCCGTCTTCGTCGCCACCGACGCCGTGCAGCACGGCCTCACCTGGGACACCATCTTCTTCCCCGCGATCTTCGTGCCCGCCTGGTGGACAGGCACCCTCGTCCGGCGGGAGCAGCAGCGCAGCCGGCAGCTCGCCGCGATGGCTGCCGAGATCGACGCCCAGCGCGAGGCCGGCGCCCACGCCGCCGTGGTGGAGGAGCGCGCCCGCATCGCCCGCGAGGTGCACGACTCGGTGGCGCACTCGGTGAGCGTGATGACCCTGCAGATCGGGGGCCTGCGCCGCCAGCTCGACGACGTGCTCCGCGACCGCCCGGCGGAGCGCGAGGTCATGCTCGGCCTCGAGCGGCTCGGGCGCCAGTCGGTGGAGGAGCTGCGGGCGACCGTGGGCATCCTGCGCGACGACTCCGAGACGCAGGCGCCCGTGGCCCCGGCCTCGCTCGCCCGGGCCGACGAGCTGGTGGCCGACGTGCGCGCCGCGGGGCTCGACGTGAGCCTGGAGGTGAGCCGCGACCTCGGCGAGCTGCCCCGCGCCCTGGACGTCGCGGCATACCGGGTCGTGCAGGAGGGGCTCACCAACGTGCTGCGGCACGCCCCACAGGCGCACGCGCAGGTGCGGATCCACCGGCAGGACAACGACATCCGCGTTGTCGTCGCCGACGACGGCCGCGGCACCGGGCGCTCCGGCGTGACCGACCGCGACGGGGTCGAACCCGCCAACGGTGCCATCGGGGGGCACGGCCTGGTGGGACTGCGCGAGCGCACCGCGATGTTCGGCGGGTCGTTCGACGCCGGGCCGCTGCCGGGCGGCGGCTTCGAGGTCGACGCCCGCTTCCCCCTCGACCGGAGGTGGTCATGACCATCAGGGTGGCGCTGGTCGACGACGAGGCCATGGTGCGGGTCGGGCTGCGCATGGTGCTGTCGGCCGAGCCCGACATCGAGGTGGTCGGCGAGGCCGCGGACGGCGCGGCTGCCGTCGACGTCGTGGCGCAGACCAGCCCGGACGTCGTGCTGATGGACGTGCGGATGCCCCACGTCGACGGCATCGAGGGGTCGCGGCGGGTGCTGGCCGCCAGCCCCCAGACGAGGGTCGTCATCCTCACGACCTTCGGCGAGGACGAGTACCTCGAGGGCGCGCTGCGGGCCGGGGTGAGCGGCTTCCTGCTCAAGGTCTCGCCGCCTGAGCAGCTCATCGACGCCGTGCGCGCGGTGGCCGGCGGCGGTGGGCTGCTCGACCCCTCGGTCACGCTGCGGGTGATCGAGTCGTTCGCCGCCGCAACCCCGGGGCGGACCCAGCGCTCGGCGGTGCTCGACACGCTGACCGCCCGCGAGCGCGACGTGCTCGCCCTGCTGGCCCGCGGGATGTCCAACGCCGAGATCGCGGCCGACCTCTACCTCGGCGAGGCGACGGTGAAGACCCACGTCTCGAGCGTGCTGATGAAGCTGGGCCTGCGCGACCGGGTGCAGGCAGTGGTCGCCGCCTACGAGACCGGTCTGGTGCGCCCCGGCGAGGCCTGAACCGGCGGAACCTCGACCGCCGCTGTGCCGTTCGACGTCACGTGAGCCCACTCGACCCCGCCCTCAGCCTGGCGCGCACCCAGCTCGCGAGCGCCCTGCGGTCGCGGGTGGCCGGCGAGGACGCCCGGGAGAAGGCCGCCGCGATCTGGCTCACCGAGGGCCCACGGTGGTTCACCCCCGACGACCCCATCTGGCGGGTGCACGCCGACGCCTCGATGTTCCCGGCCGGCATCCGCGCCCTGCTGCTGCAGTCGCTGCACCCGCTGGCCATGGCCGGCGTCGCGGGCCACTCCGGCTACAAGGGCGACCCGTGGGGCCGCCTGCAGCGCACCAGCGAGTTCCTCGCCACGACGACGTTCGGCACCATCGAGCACGCGGAGCGGCAGATCGCCCGGGTGCGCGGCATCCACCGCCGGGTGCGCGGGGTCGCCCCGGACGGTCGGGCCTACGCCGCCGACGACCCACACCTGCTGCGATGGGTGCACCTCACCGAGGCCGACAGCTTCCTGACCTCCTACCAGCGGTACGCCGAGCAGCCGCTCACCCCCGAGGAGGCCGACACCTACGTCGAGCAGACCGCCGTGGTCGCCAGCCGGCTGGGGGTGCTGGACCCGCCGACCACCGTGGCGCAGCTGCGCGAGGGCATCGAGTCCTACCGATCCGAGCTGGCCAGCACGCCGGAGGCCCGCGACGCCGCCCGCTTCCTGCTCGTGCACCCGCCGCTGCCGCTCGCCGCACGCCCCGGGTATGCCGCGCTGGCGGCCGGTGCCGTGGCGATGCTGCCCCGGTGGGCCCGCCGGCCGCTGCGGCTGCCGTGGCTGCCCGTCACCGAGCACCTGGTGGGCCGGCCGCTCGGGGGCGCGGCGACCTCCGTCGTCCGCTGGGCGATGCGCACCGACGAGGACGTGCGCCACCGCCGCTCGGGCTGACCTCACCCTCGCCCGGGACGCTGCTCGACCGCGGGTCAGGTCTCGGGGCGCCACCAGACCGGCCCGTGCCGCAGCAGGTACCCGAGCTCGTCGCCGGGGGTCCGTGCCCGCAGGGGCGGGAAGGGTCCGTCTGCGCGGTCGGCCATGCCGGCGACCACCTCGTCGAGCACCTCGCGAGCGGTGTGCTGCGGCTGCCACCCCAGCACGTCGCGCGCCCGGGCGGTGTCCATGAACGGCACCCTGAACGCCATCTCCAGCCAGCCCGGGTCGAGCGGCTGCACGCCCGCCCGCCAGAGGGCCCCGACCAGCCGCAGGGCCCAGGGTCGCGGCAGGTGCAGCGGCCAGCCACCAAAGGCGTCAGCGATCTCGGGCTGGCGCAGCACACCGTCGGCGGCAAGGTTGAACGCCCCTCCGGCCCGCGACTCGAGGATGCGCACCATCGCGTCGGCCACGTCGTCGGCATGAACGAACTGCAGCGCGAAGCCGCGGTCGAGCGGCAGCACGCCCACGTGGCGCAGCAGCGGGGCCGGCAGCAGGAACGGGAAGCCCAGGCGCAGCATGGCGCTGCCCGCCGCGCGCTGGCCGACGAGCGAGGGCCGCGTCCTCGCCACCACGAGGTCGTCGCCGGCCTCCTCAACCCGGTCGAGGACCCGCTCGACGAACGCCTTGTGCCGGCTGTAGACCGAGCCCGGGATGCCGGTCGCCGGCCAGCGTTCGTCGACGACCTCGTCGCTGACCCGCGGGGCATAGGTGCCCACCGACGAGCCGAACACCAGGTGCGGCACACGCTCGGCCCGCACCGCGCGGATGACGGCGAGGGAGCCGCCGAGGTCGACCCGGCGCAGGTGTCCGCGGTTGTGCATCGGCTGCAGGCCCCAGGCCAGGTGCACCACGCCGTCCGCGTCGCGCACGAACTGCGGGAGACGGGAGTCGCCCGCCCGGTCGGCGAGGTCGTGCGACACCCAGGTCACGCCCTCGGCGCGCCCGGGTGCGCCGGGCGCCTGCGGGACGCGGCGGCATACCGCGGTGACGTCGTGGCCGCGGCCGGTCAGGGCGCGCAGCAGCGCGCTGCCCACGATGCCGCTCGCTCCGGTGACGACGACCTGCACGCTGCCTCCATCAGGCCGGGTGCCCATCGAAACACGGGGCGACCGGGGCCGCTCGGTCGCCGGTTGTCCACGCCTTCGCGGGCAGTCGGGGCCTACGGGGTCGGGTGGCGGGAGTCGTAGCGGACGAAGCCGGGCTGCAGGCGGGCGAGGACGCCGATGGCCAGGACACACAGCAGGCCACCGACCACGGCGGTCCAGCCCTCCCCCAGCACCTTCGTCGCGAGACCGCCGACCAGCTCACCGAGCCGCGGGCCGCCCGCGACGACGACGATGAAGACGCCCTGGAGGCGCCCGCGCAGGTGGTCGGGCGTAGCTGACTGCAGGATCGTCGTGCGGAAGACGGCGCTCACCGAGTCGGAGGCCCCGGCCACTGCCATGCAGGCGAGCCCCGCCCACAGCGCCTGCTGCTGGGTGAGTGCGCCGCCGCTGGCGAGCATCGCCACCCCGAAGCCCGCGATGGCGAAGCCCCACCCGACGATGCTGACGAGGATCGCCACGCCCTGGCGACGCACGTGGCCGAGGCGCCCCGAGAACGCCATGGCCACGATGCCGCCCACCGCCGCGGCGGCGCTGAGCGCTCCGACGGTCTTGGCGCCGCCGCCGAAGATGACGGCACCGGCAGCCGGGAACAGCACCCGCGGCTGGGCCAGCAACATCGCGGCGATGTCGGCCACGAACGTCATGCGCACGTTGGGTCGGGTGCTGAGGAACCGGAAGCCGTCGAGCACCGACCGCAGCCCGGGCCGGGTCGCCGCGTGCTCGTCGTCGTGCGGCTCGGGCGGCAGGGCGCGCAGGCGCCAGAGCCCCCAGAGCGCGGCCGTCGTGACGACGGCGTCGACCGCGTAGGCCGTGCGGAAGCCTCCCCAGTCGACCAGAACGCCCGCGAGGAGCGGGCCCACGGTGAGCGAGGCGTTCATGGCGAACACCGAGAGCGCGTTGGCCGCCGGCAGCAGGCGGGACTCGAGGATGCGCGGGTAGATCGAGGTCCGCGACGGCGAGGCCACCGCGAAGGAGCCGTTCCACAGGGCGACCAAGGCGTAGAGCACCCACACGTTGGTGTTGCCGAGGAAGGCCTGCACCGCGCACAGGATGCTGGTGAGCCAGCTGGCTCCCTGGGCCGCGAGCGCGACCAGCCGGCGGTCGTGGTGGTCGGCGAGCGAGCCGCCGTAGAGCCCGAGCCCGACGAGCGGCACCAGCGCGAAGAGGCCGACGAGACCGACGGCGGCGGTGGACTTCGTGAGGTCGTAGACCTGCAGGCCGATGGTCACGGTCGCCATCTGCGAGCCGACGTTGCTGAACGTGAAGCCGGTGTAGAGCCGCCGGTACTCGGGGCTGACGCGCAGCGGCGTCAGGTCGAGCAGCAGGGGCACAGGCAGGACCCTACGACGCGGCGTCGGCTAGCGTGCAGCCGCATGGAAGCCAAGGCGCGGATCGCGCTGCTCATCGACGCCGACAACGTGTCGGCCCGCCGGATCGACCTCATCCTCAACGAGCTGTCCGGCTACGGCGAGACGAGCATCCGGCGCGCCTACGGCAACTGGACCAAGCCCGAGCTGCGCGGGTGGGCGGGGGTGCTCCACGAGAACGCCATCCGGCCGATGCAGCAGTACGACTACACCAGCGGCAAGAACGCCAGCGACATGGCGCTCGTCGTCGACGCCATGGCCCTGCTCTACACCGACCAGCCCGAGGCCTACGCGATCGTCTCCTCCGACGGCGACTTCACCCCGCTCGTCATGCACCTGCGCGAGAAGGGCGCAGCCGTCTACGGGTTCGGCGAGCGCAAGACCCCGGAGCCCTTCAAGAGCGCCTGCTCGCGGTTCCTCGTCCTCGACCAGCTCGACGTCGAGGAGGAGGACGCGGCGGCCGACACGACCGAGGCCGAGGCCCGGCCCGCGCGGCTGCGGGTGCCCACCGCCGAGCTCAAGAAGGACGCCAAGCTCGTCACGCTGCTCCGGCGGGCTGTTCAGGGGGCCGCCGACGACGACGGCTGGGCGCTCGTGGGCACCGTCGGCCAGCACATCGCGAACCAGTCGTCGTTCGACCCGCGCAACTACGGCTACGCCAAGCTGAGCAAGCTGCTCGAGGCGACCGACCTGTTCGACATGAAGGACGAGGGCAAGCCCACCCTCGCCGTACGCGACAAGCGCCGAGCCAGGAGCGCGAGGCGCTAGCCCATGACGACGAGAGCCTTTGCCCTCGGCACGCTCTACCACGTCCAGCTCGCCATCCCGACGGGAGGCGAGCCGGCGTGCCGGGAGTTCTGGGCCGACGTCCTCGGCATGGAGGAGCTGGAGAAGCCCCCCGTGCTGGCGGCCCGGGGTGGCTGCTGGTTCCGCGGCGGCGGACTGGAGGTCCACCTCGGTGTCGAGCAGGACTTCTCCCCTGCCCGCAAGGCCCACCCGGGCATCCTCGTCCAGGACCTGCCGGCACTGGCGGCAGCACTGGAAGAGGCCGGCGTCGAGTGACCTGGGACGGGAAGTTCCCCGGGCACCGACGGTTCTACGCCTCCGACCCGTTCGGCAACCGGCTGGAGTTCCTGGAGCCCGAGCAGCCCTGAGCGGCAGCGTCAGTCGGCGACGGTGATGCCGAGCTGGTCGGCCAGGGCCGGCGCGAGGTCGAGCAGCTGGAGGCGGGAGATCGTCGCGCCCGACAGGCTGGCCAGCCCGCGCGGCGCCGCCAGGTGTGCCCCGCTGAAGTCGACCGCCTTCATCTGCACCTGGTTGAAGTCGGGCCCCACGAGCCGGCAGCCCTCGAAGGTGACCTGTTGCAGGGCCGCGCCACCGAAGTCAGGCTCGGTCAGCACGCAGTCGACGAACGCCACCTCCCGCAGGTTTGCCCCGCGCAGGTTGAGGTAGTCGATCTTGCCGCCCTCGACCCGCACCCGCCGCAGCTCGGACCCGTGGAGCTGCACCGCCCCCAGTCGCGCCCCCGAGACGACGCAGTCCAGCCACTCGCTCTCGGCGAGGTCGACGCCGGCTCCGCGCACGGCATACAGGGTCGTGTCCGCGAAGCGGGCCCGCGGTGCCCGCAGCTCGGTGAGGTCGCACTCCTCGAACCGGCACTCCAGGAAGCGTGCGCTCCCGGCGTCCTGCCCGGTCAGGTCCCCGGTGAAGACCTCGGTGTCGAAGTCGCCGTCGGGGGTCAGGCGAGGGGTCACCATGAGGGCGTCGCAGGCATGTGCATGGACGCCATGTTGGCCCATCACGCCGACAGTGCAGAATGGCAGCGCCGACAACGACGCCGAGCAAGGGATGGGGACCTCCGATGTCCGACAGTGACTTCAAGCCAGGGCTCGAGGGAGTCATCGCCTTCGAGTCGGAGATCGCCGAGCCCGACAAGGAGGGCGGCGCTCTCCGGTACCGCGGCGTCGACATCAACGACCTCGTCGGGCGGGTCTCGTTCGGCCAGGTCTGGGGCCTGCTCGTCGACAACGAGTTCGACCCGGGCCTGCCTCCCGCCGAGCCGTTCCCGCTGCCGATCCACTCCGGTGACGTGCGGGTCGACGTCCAGGCCGCGCTGGCGACCCTGGCCCCGCTCTGGGGCTTCCGGCCGCTGCTCGACATCGACCCCGAGACCGCCCGCGACAACCTCGCGCGCGCCTCGGTGACCGCGCTGTCGTTCGTGGCCCAGTCGGCCCGTGGCCTCAGCCAGCCGATGATCCCGCAGCGCGAGGTCGACAGGGGCCGGACGATCGTCGAGCGGTTCATGATCCGCTGGCGCGGCGAGCCCGACCCGCGTCACGTCGAGGCCGTCGACGCCTACTGGGTCTCGGCTGCCGAGCACGGCATGAACGCCTCGACCTTCACCGCGCGCGTCATCGCCTCCACCGGTGCCGACGTCGCCGCCTGCCTGTCCGGTGCCGTCGGGGCGATGAGCGGCCCGCTGCACGGCGGAGCCCCCTCGCGCGTGCTGCACATGATCGAGGGCGTCGAGCAGACCGGTGACGCCACGGCCTACGTCAAGGACGTGCTCGACAAGGGCGAGCGGCTCATGGGCTTCGGCCACCGCGTCTACCGCGCCGAGGACCCCCGGGCCCGGGTGCTGCGGGCGACCTGTGAGCGGCTGGGTGCGCCCCGTTTCGAGGTGGCGGCCGCCCTGGAGAAGGCTGCCCTCGACGAGCTGCACGCCCGGCGCCCCGACCGGGTGCTGGCGACCAACGTGGAGTTCTGGGCGGCCGTGCTGCTCGACTTCGCCGAGGTACCGGCCTCGATGTTCACCCCGATGTTCACCTGCGCCCGTTCGGCCGGCTGGTCGGCGCACATCCTGGAGCAGAAGAAGACCGGACGCCTGATCCGCCCGAGCTCGCGCTACATCGGCCCCGGCCCGCGGCCCGTGGAGTCCGTGGCCGGCTGGCGCGGCTGACCCCCTTTCCCTGCAGCAACTTCTGCTAGCAGGGGTTGCTGCCGACGACCCCTGTTGCTGCATACCCCTGCGGCAGCAGTCTCTGCTGAGTCGGGCGACCGCAACGGCCTGCGCGACCCGAGTTGTCCACAGGCCCGCAGCGCCGACCTTGCTGCATCCGGCACCCTGCCGGGATGGAGCTGCACGACCTGGCCCGGCACGACGTGGTGTCGACGCGCGACGCCACCACGCTGGGACTCGGACCGTCCGATCTGCGCCGGATGGTCAGG
Organism: Knoellia sp. p5-6-4; assembly: GCF_029222705.1. NCBI lineage: Bacteria > Bacillati > Actinomycetota > Actinomycetes > Micrococcales > Intrasporangiaceae > Knoellia > Knoellia sp. p5-6-4. Next base: position 2,311,798 of record NZ_JARGZF010000001.1, on the reverse strand, counting down.
CAGGGCGAGATCCGCCGGCTCATCCGCGGCTGGTATGCCGTCGGCTCGCCCGACGCCGATCGTCCACCGTGGGAGGGCGAGGACGAATGGGAGACAGCCCGGGCCGCACACCGCCTCCTGACCATCGCCCTGTTGCGGTCGTTCGCGGGCCGGGTGGTCGCGAGTCACCAGTCCGCGCTGGTGCTCCACGGTGTTCGGCTGTGGAAGTCGGACCTCGAGACCGCCCACGTCTGCCGCACCGACGACGACCACACCCGTCGGCGAGCGGCGGCCGTCCTGCACCCGGCGTGCGGCGTCGATCCGGTGAAGACCGCTGACGGCTTCCGCACCGTGCCGGTCGCGACGGCGGTCGTTCAGGCCGGCCTCCACGCTCCACGAGACGGCCTCCCGCCATTCCCCTTCGAAAGCCTGGTGGCGGCCGACGGCGCACTCCACGACGGTCTGGTCACCAAGGAGGAGCTCGAGGCCGCGGTCAAGGCGCACAGCCGGCTCCCCGGCATACATGGGGTGCGGGCCCTCCTCGCACATGCGGATGGTCGCCACGAGTCGGTCGGGGAGACCAGGTTGGCACACACCATGCGCGCCTTGGGCTACCAGTTCACGCCGCAGGTGAAGGTGACCGCCGGGGGTCGGCGCTGGCGGGTTGACTTCATGCTCGACGACGACCCGGTCGTCGTGGAGTTCGACGGCCTCGCGAAGTACTCAGGCGGGCTCATGAACCCGACGCCAGATCAGCTGCGCAAGGCGCTCGCCCTGGAGAAGAGGCGCGAGGACCGACTGCGCGGCACCGAGCGTGAGGTGGTGCGCTTCGTCTGGGCAGAGGCCGATGACGCCCCCGTGGTGCGGGCCCGGCTCGACGCGGCCATCGCGCGGGCACGCCGCCGCCTCGGAGCCTGACCTCAACGGGTCCACTGCGACTCGACCCATCACGACACAGCACAGGATGCTGCCGCACGGGTATGCAGCAACGTGGGTCGGCGGCAGCAACTTCTGCTAGCAGAAGTTGCTGCACGGAAGGCCGGCGGAACGTCCGGGTGGTGGACCTCACGTCCCACAGGGCGGACAGCGGTGCCAGACTGGTGGCCGACAACGGCGTCGCCAGACCACCAGCCAGCCGACCGCAGACCGCGGCCACCGAACCCGAAGGTGACTTGACGTGACCGAGAGTGCCCCGCTGACCCTCCCCGCCGAGCTGCTGCCCCAGGACGGGCGGTTCGGCTCCGGTCCGTCGAAGGTCCGGCCCGAGCAGGTCGACTACCTCGCCTCCCTGGGCACCACCGTGCTCGGCACCTCGCACCGCCAGGCCCCGGTGAAGAACCTCGTCGGCGCGGTCCGCGAGGGCATCAGCGAGCTGTTCGGCCTGCCCGAGGGCTACGAGGTCGTCCTGGGCAACGGCGGCTCGACGGCGTTCTGGGACATCGCCGCCTTCGGCCTGGTCCGCGAGCGCGCCCAGCACCTGAGCTTCGGTGAGTTCTCGTCCAAGTTCGCCAGCGTCACCCACAACGCCCCCTTCCTCGGCGACTCGACCATCATCAAGGCCGAGCCCGGCACGCTGGCCGCCCCGCAGGCCGAGGCCGGGGTCGACGTCTACGCCTGGCCGCACAACGAGACCTCCACCGGCGTCATGGCCCCGGTCAAGCGGGTCGCCGGGGCCGACGAGGGCTCCCTCGTGCTCATCGATGCGACCTCCGGTGCCGGCGGTCTGCCCGTCGACGTCCGCGAGTCCGACATCTACTACTTCGGCCCGCAGAAGTGCTTCGCGGCCGATGGCGGCCTCTGGCTGGCCGTCTTCTCCCCGGCCGCCCTGGCCCGGGTCGACGAGATCGCCGCGACGGGCCGCTGGGTGCCCGACTTCTTCTCGCTGCCGACCGCGATCGACAACTCCCGCAAGAACCAGACCTACAACACCCCGGCCGTCGGCACGCTGGCCCTGCTCAAGGCCCAGCTCGAGTGGATCAACGGCAACGGCGGTCTCGACTGGGCGGTCAAGCGCACGGCCGACTCCAGCGGGCGTCTCTACGACTGGGCCGAGCGCACGGCCTACACCACGCCCTACGTGGCCGACCCGGCCGCGCGCTCGCAGGTCGTGGCAACCATCGACTTCTCCGACGACGTCGACGCGGCCGCGGTGGCCAAGACCCTGCGCGCCAACGGCGTCGTCGACGTGGAGCCCTACCGCAAGCTGGGCCGCAACCAGCTGCGCGTGGCGACGTTCCCCGCCGTCGAGCCCGACGACGTGTCGGCCCTGATCGCCTGCGTGGAGCACATCGTCGAGCGCCTCTGACCTGCGAACGCGCCCTTTCGGGCGTAACCTGCGCGCCGGCCCGTCGTTGGTCCGGGTGAACCACCCCGGGGATGGGGCACGCGGACACGAGGAGAAGCACGCAATGACGCGGGACGTGCGACTGACCTGGCGCACCTTTGCCGGCGCCCTGCCGGCGGTGGCACTGATCGGCAGCGGATCGGTGCTCGTCGGCACGGGTGGAGCGGCGGCGGAGCACGTGACCGCCGGGTCCAAGCCCATCGTGACGGTGCCCGCCACACCGCTGACGCGTCCCGCGGCCCCGGTGCTGCCGCCGCTGCCGCCCATCCCCGACGAGGTGGCGCCGTCGCTGCCGTCGGCCACCAGCCCCGACCTCGCCCCTGCCCTCGCGGCCAGCGGCATCCCCTCGCGGGCCCTCGACGCCTACAAGCGGGGCGCCACGCTGGTCGACGCGGCCGACCCCGCCTGCGGGATCGACTGGGCGCTCATCGCCGCGATCGGCAAGGTCGAGAGCGACCACGGACGGTATGCCGGCAACGGCCTCGACGAGTCCGGCACCGTCCGCCCGGGCATCTACGGGCTGCCGCTGGACGGCAGCAACGACACCGCGGTCATCCACGACACCGACGGCGGTGCCCTCGACCGCGACACCGAGTGGGACCGCGCCGTGGGGCCGATGCAGTTCATCCCCGGCACCTGGCGCACGGTGGGGGTCGACGCCGACGGCGACGGCACGAAGAACCCGCAGAACATGTCCGACGCGGCCACCTCGACCGCCGTCTACCTCTGCTCCGGACCCGGTGACCTCACCCGGGACTCCGACCTCCGCTCGGCGGTCCTGCGCTACAACCACAGCGACGCCTACGTCAGCCAGGTCGTCGCCATCGCCGACGGCTACCGGCGCGGAGTCACCGTGCTGCCCAGCGGCGACCTCTCCGCGGCCCAGCGCGCCGCGACCCCCTACCTCCCCTCGGGGTCCTCCGCGCCGGAGGGCGGGACCGCGGCGAAGGGCTCCTCCGCGCCGGCACCGTCCCCGCGCTCGACGCCGTCGGCTCGCGCGACTGGCGGCTCCGGCTCCGGCTCGGGCACCTCCGGCGGCTCGGGTGACGAGGCGACCACCAGCCCGACGCCCTCACCCTCGCCGACGACGGGCGTGGGCGGTGTCGTCGAAGACCTGACCAAGCCGCTGAAGCCGAAGCCGACGTCGACCCCCACGTCGACCTCGAGCCCCTCCCCGACCACGACGGCGGCGCCCGAGCCGGTCGAGCCGGTCACCAACGCGCTGGGTCAGCTCGTCTGCCCCGCCGGGTACGAGCTGCGGCTCACCGTGCCGCCGATGTGCTACCCGAAGTAGTAGCCGCCGACGTAGTAGCCGCCGACCGAAGTAGTCAGCCGACGAGCGCGGCGACCACCGCCACGGCGACCACGGCCACCAGCACCGCGATGGTGACCCGGCGCCGGAACGCGGGGGTCACCGGGCCGCCTCGGGCACGGCCTCGGAGACCGGCGAGGTGCTGACCCGGAACCGGGGACGTCGCTGCGACTCGTAGCTCACGCGGACATTCTCGTGGCGGGCCAGCCAGACCGAAACACCGGCCAGCGCCATTCCCACGGCCACGGTGCCGATCGCGATGGTCCAGCGGGGCCCGAAGACGTCGCCGATCCAGCCGATGATGGGCGCGCCGACGGGCGTGCCGCCCATGAAGATCGCCATGTAGAGCGCCATGACCCGGCCCCGCATGTAGGGCTCGACGCGCAGCTGCACCATCGCGTTGGCGGTGGTCAGCGCGGTCAGGGCGGCGAGGCCCACCGGCACGAGGGCGACGGCGAAGAGCGCGTAGGTCGGCGCGAGCGCAGCGGCCGCGGTCGCCAGCACGAAGCCCACCAGGGCGGTGAGCAGGATGCGCAGCCGCGGCTGGGAGCGGCGAGCCGAGAGCAGGGCCGCGGCCAGCGACCCGATCGCCATGATCGAGCCGAGCAGGCCGTACTCCTCGGGCCCCTTGTCGAACTCGCGGGTCGCCATCAGGGCCGTGGTGATCTGGAAGTTCATGCCGAAGGTGCCGAGCACGAACACCAGGCCCATGACGAGGATGAGGTCGGGGCGGTTCCTGACGTAGCGCAGCCCGTCGGTGATGGCGCCCTTGCCCCGGGTGACCGGGGCGGGCCGCAGCTCCCTCGGCCGCAGCAGCACGAGCGCGACGAGCACCGCCACGAAGGTCAGGGTGTTGAGCAGCAGCGCCACGCCGGTGTTGAACCAGGCGATGGTCAGGCCGGCGATGCCCGGGCCGATCAGCCGCCCGGCGTTGAACGACGCGCTGTTGAGGGAGACGGCGTTGGCCAGCTTCTCGCGCGGCACCATCTCGGAGACGAACGACTGCCGGGCCGGGTTGTCGATGGCGGTGGCGACACCGGTGAACAGCGCGATGGCGTAGACCATCCACAGCTCGGCCACCCCCGTGACGACGAGCAGGCCGAGCAACAGGCTCGAGGCCGCCAGCCCGGTCTGGGTGAGGACGAGCGTGCGCCGCTTCGGGAACCGGTCGGCGATCATGCCGGCCCACGGCGCCAGCAGCAGGAAGGGCAGGAACTGCAGCCCGGTGACGATGCCCAGCGCCTGCGACGAGTGGTCGGTGAGCTCGGTGAGCACCAGCCAGTCCTGGGCGACCCGGCCCATCCACGTGCCGATGTTGGAGATGAAGGCGCCGGTGGCGTAGATGCGGTAGTTGCGGATGGACAGCGACGAGAACGTCGGGCTCATTCGCTGGCCACCCTCGTCAGGATGGCGGCGGCCTTGCGCAGGACCTCCTGGTCCTCGGGGCTGAGCGCCTTGACGCGCACGGTCATCCACTGGTCGCGCCGGCGGCGGATCTCCTTGAGCACCCGCTTCGCCTCGTCGGTCAGCGACAGGATGACCTGCCGCCCGTCCGAGGGGTCGGCGGTGCGCGCGACGAGGCCACGCTCCACGAGCGCGGCCACGGTGCGCGTCATGCTGGGGGCGCTGACCCGCTCGATCTCCGCCAGCTCGCCCGGCGTGCGCGGCGCCTCCTGCAGCCGTGCCAGCACGCTGAACTGGTGCGGCGGCACCTCGTGCGTGCTCTCGAAACGGATGCGGCGCGAGATGCGCATGCAGGCCAGGCGGATCTCGCCGGCCACGGCGGCGACAGCGGAGGGCGACAGGCCCGCGCTCACCGCGCGGCGGTCCGATGACGTCATGGCTCCCTCCTCACTAGATGTTTAGCACAACTCATTACCTGTGCTAACTATTCCGGCGAGGGGTGTCAACCCCGGAGACGCGTATGCCGGGTGGCCCCGTGCGGGGACCACCCGGCATACGCGCGGGGCGCCGAAGGTCAGAGGCCGGCGGCGCTGCGCAGCGGGTCGATCGCGAAGTAGACCACGAACAGCGCCGAGACACCCCAGAGGATGGGGTGGATCTGGGCGGTCTTGCCGCGGACGACCTTGATCAGGGTGTAGACGACGAAGCCCGCGCCGATGCCCACGGTGATGGAGTAGGTGAACGGCATCAGCACGATGGTGAGGAACGCGGGGATCGCGATCTCGAGGTCGTCCCAGTCGATGCCCTTGACCTGCTGCATCATCAGGAAGCCGACGATGACGAGCGCGGGCGTGGCCGCCTCGTAGGGGACGATGTTCACGAGCGGCGCCAGGAAGGTCGCCAGCAGGAACAGCACACCGGTGACCACCGACGCCAGACCGGTGCGCGCGCCCTCGCCGACACCGGAGGCCGACTCGATGTAGGAGGTGTTCGACGAGACCGAGGCGGCGCCACCGGCCATGGCGGCGACGGAGTCGACGATGAGGATCTTCTCGGCGTTGGGCGGGTTGCCCTCCTTGTCGAGCAGCTTGGCCTCGGAGCCGATGGCGACCATCGTGCCCATCGTGTCGAAGAAGTCGGCGAGCAGCAGGGTGAAGACCAGCAGCAGGGCGGCCACGACGCCGATCTTGGAGAACGAGCCGAGCAGGCTGAACTGGCCGAGCAGGCCGAAGTCCGGCAGGTCGACGATCGTCTCGGGGATCGCCGGGACGTTCAGGCCCCAGCCGGCCGGGTTGACGACCTCGCCCTTGTCGTTGGCCTGACCGCCGATCTTGGCGATGGTCTCGACGACGACCGCGAGCACGGTGGCGCCGACGATGCCGTAGAGGATCGCTCCCTTCACGCCCTTGACCATCATGACGATGATGGCCAGCAGGCCGGCGACGAAGACCAGCAGCGGCCAGCCCGTGAGGAAGCCGCCGATGCCGAGCTCGACCGGCACCGGGCCCCCGGCCGGCTTGCGCACGAAGCCGGCGTCGACGAACCCGATGATGGTGATGAACAGGCCGATGCCGACGCTGATCGCGGTCTTGAGCTGGGCGGGGATCGCCTTGAAGACCGCCTGCCGGAAGCCGGTGAGCACCAGCACCGTGATGATGATGCCCTCGAGCACCACCAGGCCCATGGCGTCGGCCCAGGTCATCTCCGGGAGCTTGGCCACGCCGAACGTGACGAAGGCGTTGAGCCCGAGGCCGGTGGCCAGCGCCAGCGGGTAGTTGGCGACGACACCCATGAGCAGGGTCATCACACCGGCGACCAGGGCGGTCGCGGCGGCCACCATGTGCAGGTTCGGGGCGGTGCCGCCACCGAGGAACTGCCCGGTGGAGTCGGCCTGGGTGCCGATGATGAGCGGGTTGAGCACGATGATGTAGGCCATCGTGAAGAAGGTGGCCAGACCGCCGCGGACCTCGCGCCCGACGGTCGAGCCACGCTCGGTGATCTGGAAGAACGAGTCGAGGGCGCCGGTGGACAGGGCCCTGCGCGTCGCGGTGGAGGACTTCGACATGGGCAGAAGAGTAGGGCCTGTGGCGGTTTGTCCTGCGGCTAGGCTGCAGACGTGAGACAGTCCAGCGCCAGCCGGCCGACCAACGGCCCGACCACCCGCTCGACACCCCAGGTCACCGAGCCGCAGCCGCTGCCGTGGCGCACGACCCACGTCGTGCTGTGGGGCATCGCGATCTGGGCCGTGGCTCTGGTCGTCACGCTCGCCGTGCCGGCGCTGCACAGCGGCGACCGTTCGTGGTGGCCGTGGGTCTGTGTCGCCGGGATCGTGCTCGGCTTCCTCGGCTACAGCTACGTGCGCCGCGGGCGTGGCAACGCCTCCGACGCCCGCTGAGCGTCGAGCCGCACCACCGACCGCACCCGGACCTCGTACCGGGGCCTCGGACCGGCCTCAGACCAGGTCGTAGGCCTGCTCGTCCACGAGCGGCTCGCCCACGGGCACCGGCAGCTGCTTCTCGACGTCGACCTCGGAGTGGGCGCCGCAGCCGTGGTCAAGACTCACGACGCGGGCGTCGCTCGGGGACCAGGCGTTGGCGCACACGCCGAAAAAAGACCTCAGCGCTCCTGCCATGGGCAGGAAGTAGCCGCACGTCGAGCACGGGGCCGGGGCCTTCTCGGCGACCTCGGCGTGCGGACCGCTGTCACCCTCGTACCAGCGCTGGGCCGCGGCCTCGCGGCCCTCGGCCGACAGCACGCGCTTGCGCCCCAGCCCCAGCTCCCAGAGCGCCATCTGGTCGACGTCCTCGTCGCCGGTGGCCTCGAAGCCGGGCTCGAGGTTGGGGTCGTCCTCCCGGTAGGGGAGCACGTCGCCGGGCCCCACGTCACCGGGCGCGAGCCGCTCGGCATACGGCACCCACTCCGGCGAGAGCAGCGCTCCCTCGCCGGGCACGAGGTTGGTCTCGCACACCGTGGCGACCTTGCCGCGGGGCACCCGGGCGACCGTGATCGCCCAGCGCCAGCCGGGGTAGGCCTTGGCGGTGCAGGCGAAGAAGTGCGTGGCCAGCCGCTCGTCGACCATCTCCATGCCGAGGTGGTCGCCGACGCTGCCGGCCTCGGCGATCGACTCGGCGGCCTCGCGGGCCAGATCGACCGAGGCCTTCAGCACCGCGTCGTGCTTGGGGGCAGCCACCTCAGGACTCCAGCTGGTCGGCGAGGAAGCGCAGCACGGTGGCGAGCTTGTCGCCGTGCGCCTTGTCGGGCCGGCGACCGCGGCGGAGGGAGGTGGAGGCGTCGTCGAGCAGCTTGATGGTGTCCTCGATGAGGACGACCATCTCCTCGGGCTTCTTGCGGGTCTGCTCGCGCTTGCCCGCGGCGACGCTGGGCGACGGCTCGAGCACCCGCACCGACAGGGCCTGGGCGCCACGGCGGCCCTCGACGATGCCGAAGTCGACGCGGGTGCCCTTCTTCAGCGTGGTGATGCCCTCCGGCAGGGCGCTGGCGTGCAGGAACACGTCCTCACCCTCGTCACCGGCGATGAAGCCGAAGCCCTTGTCCGCGTCGTAGAACCTGACCTTGCCTGTAGGCACTGCCCACCTCTGCCTTTGAAAAGAGCCCTGGAAGTCCGTGTGTGACGGCGCGAGCACTGCGCGCCTCCCGCAAGGCTAACGTGTCGCGGCAAATCGATGAGCCGGTATGCCGCGCGCCCACCGCGCCGCCTCGGTGCACAGTCCCCGCGTGCGCCGCGACCGGAAATCCGGTTGAGGGGGTGTCGGTGCCGTGCGGGACGATGGTGACCATGAGCGAGCACGGGGGCATCCGGGAGTTCTGGTCGCACCTGCCGACCGAGGGGCGATGGCTGCTCTCGACGGTGGCCGTCCAGACCCTCGGCCGCGGCCTGACCCTGCCGTTCACGGTGATCTATCTCCACGAGGTCCGCGGCATCGAGCTCGGCCTCTCCGGCCTGCTCATGGCACTGATCGCCGTCTTCGCGCTGGCCGTCACCGCCCCCGGCGGCTCCCTGACCGACCGGCTCGGCGCCCGCGTGATGCTGCTGCTGGCGACGACCGCCCAGCTGGTGGGCTGCGTCATCCTGGCCTTCGCGACCACCCCGCTGACGGTCGCGCTGGCGTTCCTCTTCATAGGATTCAACTTCGGCATCTCGTGGCCGGCCTTCAACGCGCTGATCGCGGCCGTTGTCGACGGCCCGGCCCGGCAGCAGTACTTCGGCATCAACTTCGCGCTGGTCAACCTCGGCATCGGCCTCGGCGGCGTGGTCGGCGGCATCGTGGTCGACGTCGAGCGCCCGGCCACCTTCACCGCGATCTTCCTCGCCGACGCCGCGTCGATGCTCGTGCCGATCGCGCTGCTGCTCGGCCCGCTGCGGCACGTGCACGGCCGCGCCGAGGCGCCCGACCACGCGTCGGACGAGCCCGGGTCCTACGCCGCCATCCTGCGCCAGCCGTCCGTTCTGTGGTTGACCCTGCTGACCTTCGTGGCCACCTTCGTCGGCTACGGCCAGATCGAGGCCGGTATGCCGGCGTTTGCCCGGGGCGTCGCCGAGGTCTCCACCGAGGTGATCGGCTTCGCGTTCGCCGTGAACACGGCCGTCATCGTGGGCCTGCAGTTCTTCGTCCTCGGACGCATCAGCGGCAGGCGCCGCACCCGCGTCTTCATGGTCATGTCGCTGCTGTGGGCCATCTCGTGGCTCGTGCTCGGCCTCGCCGGCCTGGTCCCCGGGTCCATGGCGGCGAGCGCGGCCGTGCTCGCCTTCATGGGGCTCTTCGCCCTCGGCGAGACCATGCTGCAACCCACCGTCCCCGCCATCACCAACGACCTCGCGCCCGACCACCTGCGCGGGCGCTACAACGCGATCAGCGCGGGCGCCTTCCAGGCGGGCACCATCCTGGGCCCCGTCGTGGCCGGTGTGCTCCTCCAGCACCAGCTCGCCGAGGCCTACATCGCCCTGCTGGTGGGCGGCTGCGTCGCCATGGTGTGGCTGGCCCGGCTGCTCGAGCAGCGCATCACGCCCGCGGCCAACGGGCTGCAGGCGGCGGTGGCCGCCGAGGCGCAGGCCGAGGAGGCCGCCGAGGCGCAGCCCGAGGTGGCGGCCGAGACGCCGGCGGCGCCGCTCTCAGGCGTGGACCGTCACGCCCCACTGACCTGACCACCGCGCGCCCGGGTCGAGCACGACGACGCCCTGCCCCGAGTTGAACGCGTCGGCGGGACAGGTGAGCGGCTCCACCGCGATGCCCCGCACGCCGTCGACCCCCTCGTCCTCGCCCTTGTCGGTGAAGACCTGCACCCAGCCGAAGGCACCGTCGCCCCAGACGGAGACGTCCGGCCGGTCGGTGAGGCCGGCCAACCGCACCCGCCAGCGGCCGTCGGCGTCGCGCCCGAGACCGGTGAACGCGGTGTCCAGCCGGGTGTCGCCCAGCGGCCGCGGGGTGCGGAAGTCGCGTTCATCCTGCTCGACAGGCGCGGTGCCGGTGGGCAGCTTGCGCTCGTCGTCGACCAGCACCTGCTCGGCGGCCGGCACCGTGAGCACGACGTCGGACAGGCGGGTGTCGCCGAGGGCGACGTACGGATGGGCGCCGAAGCCGAACGGCACCCTGGTGTCCCCCACGTTGGTCGCATCGGCCGTCACCGACAGGTCGTCACCGGACAGCTCGTAGCGGACGGTGAGGTCGAGGCAGCCGGGCCAACCGGGCTGCGGGTGCAGGCGGTAGCCGACCGTGACGGAGGCGGCCGTGCGCTCGAGCAGCGACCACAGCGCCCAGCGCACCAGCCCGTGGCTGGCGTTGCCACGGGCTGGCTCGGTGAGGGCCAACTGCTGCTCCCGGCCGTCGAAGCGGTAGCGGCCGTCCCGCAGCCGGTTCGGCCACGGCATCAGCAGCTGGCCGCGCCCGGAGGAGGCCATCTCGCCCACCCCGTACCCAGCCAGGACGTCCACCCCGCCGGCCGTGAAGGTCCGCAGCCCGCCGCCGACCTCGACGACCGTGGCCTGCAGGTCACCGTGGCCAAAGGTCCACTGCTCGCCGGTGGGGGGCTCGTGCCGCGCTGCCTCGCTCATGGCGGCAACCTACTGGCACGGCACCGCACCGGCAGGCTGACGGCGGTCAGCGGTTCAGGGCCCGGACCTGCACCGCGACCCGGTCGTCCTTGCGGGCCAGCACCAGCACCTGGTCGCCCTTCTCCAGCGCTGCCGCGGAGCCGCCGGAGACCCGGGTGGCCGTGTTCACGGCATACGTCTGGGAGAACCCGTCGGCACTGCGCACCGAGACGGAGGTCGCGCTCGCGGCGGTCACCGCGCCGCGCTGCACCGTCATCACCACGGCCTTCCCGTCGCTGCCGGTGACGGTGAGCTCGCCGTGCTGCACGTTCCCGAGGCGCCCGAGCAGGCCGCCGCCGATCCCCTGGCCGTCGCGCAGGTCGCCGCCGCCCCCCGGCCCCATCCGCGGCCCAATCCCGGGGCCCCGCTCGCCGAACCCCTCGTCACCGCGAAGCGCCACCCGCTCACGGCGCTCGTCGCCGAGGTCGGCCACCCGCGCGATGGCGAACAGGCCGACGGCCATGACACCGAGGAGCATGAGCCCGGTGAGGGCGAGGGCCACGCCGGTGGCGATCTTGCCGCCCGTGGTCGACGTCGCCTGGCGTCACAGCCCGGGTCGGCGGCCGCCCGGCTCGCCGGGTGGCTGGCCGGGGCCCTGCCACCCACCGGAGGGCGGCGGACCGGGCGGCCCGGCGGTTGGGTGTGGTTGGGCCGGCGGCATCGGCGGGGTCTGGTCCGACATGGCGACTCCTCTCGTCGTCGCCAGCGTGACGCCTCAGCCTGTGAGATCGATGAGAGCCCGCTGGGAGTCGGCCACGAACTCACGTGGCGGGTGCCTGCTGCGGGGGCACGACTACCGTGGGTCGGGTGCCGACCCCGTCCGCCCCCCGTGTGCAGCCGCTGCACGGCGCCTCGGCCCCACCTGCGTCCGCAGCCCGGTCGCTGGCCGACGACATCCGCGCCCGCACGGACGATGAGCTGCGCGGGCTGCTCCAGCGCCGCCCCGACCTCGCCCGGCCCGCCCCCGCCGACCTGACGTCGCTGGCCGCCCGGGCCAGCACCCGCGCCAGCGTGCAGCGCGCGCTCGACTCGCTGGACCGGGCCCACCTGCAGGTGCTGGAGGCGGCCAGCCTCCAGCAGGGACCGCTCGACGAGCACCTGCTGGGCGAGCGCCTCGGGGCCGGCGCGGACCTCGGAGCCCTGCTGCACAGCCTGTGGGCCAGCGCCCTGCTGTGGCGTGGCGGCGACGGCCTGCACGTGACCCGGATGGTCGCCGAGGCGCTTGGCCCGCACGTGGCGGGGCTGGGCCCCTGGGCGGCCGAGGTGCGTGGGACCACCCCCGGGGTGCTGGCCGATCCGGCCCGCATCGACGCCCTGGTCGAGGCGGCACCCGAGCCGGCCCGCGCCATCCTCGAGCGACTGGCCTGGGGTCCGCCGCTGGCGGTGCCACCGGCGCAGGGAGCGCCGGGGCGGGTGGCCGAGGGAGTGCGCTGGCTGCTCGCCGAGGGCCTGGTGCTGGCGACGTCGGCCGACCAGGTCGTGCTGCCGCGCGAGGTGGGGCTTCGCCTGCGGGGCGGCCGCGTGCACCGAGAGCTGCTGCTCGACCCGCCGCGGCTCGGCGGCCGCGAGCACGACCCGTCGGCCGTGGACGCCGCGGCCGGCCAGCAGGTCAGCGACCTGCTGGTGCTGGTGGACGAGCTCGCCGCCGAGTGGGGTCCGCGACCGCCGCGGGTGCTCCGGGCAGGGGGCCTGGCCGTGCGCGACCTGCGACGCGTCGCGCAGGTGCTCGACGTGCCGCAGGGCCGGGCCGCGTTCGTCGCCGAGCTGGCCCTGGCCGCGGGGCTGGTGGGCGACGACGGCTCCCTCGAACCGGTCTGGGCGCCGACCCCCCAGTACGACGAGTGGCAGCAGCTGCCCGGCGCGGCGCGCTGGGCAGCCCTCGCCCAAGCCTGGCTGGCGTCGACCCGCGCACCGCACCTGGTCGGTGGCACGCACCCCGGCACCACGGGCACCGTCAACGCCCTCGGGCCGGACGTGTCGTGGCCGCCGGCCCGAGGGCTGCGCCGCGACGTGCTGGCCGAGCTCGAGCGGCTGCCCGAGGGGAGGGCCCCCGAGCCGTCCGCGGTGGTGGAAGCCCTCCGCTGGCGCCGTCCCCGGCGGCTGCCGCAGACCATCGACGCGGTCGTGGCCGCCACCGTGCAGGAGGCGGAGTGGCTCGGCGTGACCGGTCGCGGTGCGCTCTCCCGGGGCGGCCGCGCGCTGCTCACCGAGACCGAACCCGCACTGCTGGCCGAGGCCATGCACCCGCACCTGCCCACGCCGGTCGAGCACGTGCTGCTCCAGGCCGACCTGACCGCCATCGCTCCCGGCCCGCTCGAGGGCAGCCTGGCCCAGTTCATGCGCCTCGTCGCCGATGTCGAGTCCCGCGGCGGCGCGACGGTCTACCGCTTCACACCCGACTCGGTGCGACGGTGCCTCGACGCGGGCTGGTCGGTCGACCAGGTGCTGTCAGCCCTCACCGACGCCAGCCACACACCGGTCCCCCAGCCGCTGGACTACCTCGTGCGCGACGTCGCCCGCAGGCACGGGCAGGCCCGCGTCGGCTCGGTCGGCTCGTACGTGCGCTGCGACGACGAGGCCACGCTCGGAGCCATGCTCGCCGACCGGGCCCTCAGCGCCCTGCAGCTGCGCCGCATCGCGCCGACGGTGCTGGTCTCCCCCGTGGGCGCTCCGATCGTCCTCGACATGCTGCGCGACGCCGGCTACGCGCCGGCGGCGGAGTCGGCCGAGGGTGGCCTGCTGGTCCCCTCGACGGGCCACCACCGCACACCGCCTCGGCGCAGCACGCCCGGTCCGACGATCCACACCGTCGACGACGACCTCGCCCGCACCCTCATCGGGGCGCTGCGCGCGGGCGAGGAGGCCGCGGCATACCAGCGCGCGGAGCGGGCCTCCAGGCCCGGGCCCACGCTGCCCGCCACCGACCCCACCACGACGCTGGCCGTGCTGCGGGAGGCTGCGGCCGACCGCCAGGGCGTCTGGATCGGCTACTCCGACGCGGCCGGCGGCGTGCAGCGACTGCTGTTCTACCCCGACCGCGTCGAGGGCGGCCGCGTGCACGGCACGGCCGACGGCACCGCCCGCACCCTGTCGATCCACCGGGTGACGGGCGCGTCCGCGACCTAGCGGGTCCTACTCGGGTGTGCCCGCGAGCGCACGGACCACGCGCGAGGGCGAAGGACGGCCGAGCTGGCCGGCCATCCAGACGCTGGTCTCCACCAGGGCCTCGAGATCGACGCCGGTCTCGACGCCGGCGCCGTGCAGCGCCCACACGAGGTCCTCGGTGGCGAGGTTGCCGGTGGCGCTCTTGGCGTAGGGGCAGCCGCCGAGACCCCCGGTGGAGGCGTCGACCACGGTGACGCCGTGCCGCAGGGCGGCCAGGGTGTTGGCCAGCGCCTGGCCGTAGGTGTCGTGGAAGTGCACCCCGACCCGGTCGGCGCGGATGCCCCCCGCCTGCAGCGCGTCGAGCAGCCGGTCGACGTGACCCGTGGTGCCGACGCCGATGGTGTCGCCGAGCGAGAGCTGGTCGCACCCGAGGTCCATGAGCCGCCGTGAGACGTCGACGACCTGCTCCACCGGCACCGGCCCCTCCCAGGGGTCGCCGAAGCACATGGAGACGTAGGCCCGCACCCAGAGCCCGGCCTCGCGGGCCCGCGCCACGACCGGGGCGAACATGTCGACCGACTCGGCGACCGTGCGGTTGAGGTTCTTGCGGGCGAAGGTCTCGGTGGCGCTGCCGAAGATCGCGACGGCGCCGACGCCCGCCTCGAGGGCACGGTCGAGCCCGCGCTCGTTCGGCACCAGCACCGGTCGGCGCGGCCCGAGCCCGTCGGCGCCGAGCAGGCCGAGCACCTCCGAGGCGTCCGCCAGCTGGGGCACCCAGGCCGGCGGCACGAACGAGGTCGTCTCGATCGTCTCGAGCCCGGCGGCGGCCAGGCGGCGGATGAAGTCGGCCTTCACCGCGGCGGGCACGACGGTCTTCTCGTTCTGCAGCCCGTCGCGCGGGCCCACCTCGTAGATCGTGACTCGGGGCGGCAGGTCCTCGGCCGGCTCGCGCTGCGGGGCTCTCATGCTCACGGTGCCGATCCTGCCACCACCAGGCGCGGGTCCCCGGCCACGGGGCGGAGTTATACATTGGCAGCAGGACTGGAGCAGGGCCGGTCCACGCCCCGCCGGGGCGGCGACGACCGCGACCAGGGGAAGGACCACACCATGAGCGACACGCCCAAGGACCCGGGTGCAGGCTCGGGCGAGACCCCCGAGTACCGCGACCCGACCGCTCCGGTCTGGAACCCCGGGGAAGAGCGGCCCGAGGACACCGAGGGCACCGGGGAGGTCACGTGGAGCACCGGTGACGAGACCCGGCCCGTGCCCGCCGAGAGCACCCAGCAGCTGCCTGCCACGGAACCGGCCCCCGCGCAGCCCACCGAGCCGCCGGCCGCGGAGTCCCCAGGTCTCCAGCCCCCGACCGGGCAGGGCGTCCCGACCCCATACGGCCAGGCCCCCTACCCGCCGCAGGGCCAGTACGGGCAGGCGCCGAACCCCTACGGCCAGGCGCAGAACCCGTATGCCGCAGGTGCACCCGGCGGCTACCCGACCTCCCGCCCGGGTCCACCACCGGTGCCCGGTGCGCCCGGCACGGCCGGCGCCGGCTTCCCGCCGGGGCCTCCGCAGGCCTACGGGCAGCCCGGCTACGGCCCGCCCGCTCCCTACGGCCAGGGCTCCGGCTACGCCCCCTCCCCCTACGCGCGCCCCGGGCACCAGCAGACCAACACCTCCGCCATCGCCCTGACGGTGGTGTCGGGCCTGTCGACCCTCGTCGGCTGCATCTTCGCCATCCCGGCGCTCATCCTCGGCATCATGGCGCTGGTCAAGCAGGGCGGGTCCCCCACCGACGCTGCCCGGCTCACCCGCTGGGGCTGGATCGCCTACGCCGTCGCGCTGGCCTTCGTGGTGATCGGCGGCATCATCGCCATCGCCATCTTCGCCAGCACGAGCACCAGCACGGGGTACTGAGCCGCGTGCCTGACGGACCCCTGATCGTCCAGAGCGACAAGACGCTCCTCCTCGAGGTCGACCACCCCCGCGCCGAGGAGGCGCGGCGCGCGATTGCCCCCTTTGCCGAGCTCGAGCGCGCTCCGGAGCACATGCACACCTACCGGGTGACCCCGCTCGGGCTGTGGAACGCGCGCGCCGCCGGCCACGACGCCGAGCAGGTGGTCAACGCCCTCCTCACCCACAGCCGGTATGCCGTGCCCCACGCGCTGCTCGTGGACGTCGCCGACACGATGGACCGGTACGGCCGACTCACGCTCGAGAAGGACGACGAGCACGGCCTGGTGCTGCGCACCACCGACCGGCCCGTGCTCGAGGAAGTGCTGCGGCACAAGAAGATCAAGCCGCTGGTGGGCGCGCGCATCGACGACGACCGGGTGGTGGTGCACCCCTCGGAGCGCGGCCACCTCAAGCAGGAGCTGCTCAAGGTCGGGTGGCCGGCCGAGGACGAGGCCGGCTACGTCGACGGCGAGGCGCACCCGATCGACCTCGCCCAGGACGGCTGGTCGCTGCGGCCCTACCAGCAGCAGGCCGTCGACGGCTTCTGGCACGGTGGCTCCGGCGTCGTCGTGCTGCCCTGTGGCGCCGGCAAGACGCTGGTCGGCGCCGGCGCCATGGCCCAGGCCAAGGCGACCACCCTCATCCTCGTCACCAACACCGTCTCGGCCCGGCAGTGGCGCGACGAGCTGGTCCGACGCACCTCGCTCACCGAGGACGAGATCGGCGAGTACTCCGGCGCCCGCAAGGAGATCCGGCCGGTAACGATTGCGACCTACCAGGTGCTCACGACGAAGCGGAAGGGCGCCTACACCCACCTCGACCTGCTCGACGCCCGCGACTGGGGCCTGGTCGTCTACGACGAGGTGCACCTGCTCCCCGCGCCGATCTTCCGCATGACGGCCGACCTGCAGGCCCGCCGCCGCCTCGGGTTGACCGCCACGCTGGTGCGCGAGGACGGCCGCGAGGCCGACGTCTTCTCGCTCATCGGGCCCAAGCGGTTCGACGCCCCGTGGAAGGACATCGAGGCTCAGGGCTACATCGCCCCGGCCGACTGCGTCGAGGTCCGGGTCACCCTGCCCGACGGCGAGCGGCTGGCCTACGCGACCGCCGAGCCCGAGGACCGCTACCGGCTGGCGTCGTGCACCCCGGCCAAGAACCCGGTGATCGAGCGGATCGTCAAGAGCCACCAGGGCGAGCCGACCTTGGTGATCGGCCAGTACCTCGACCAGCTCGACGAGCTCGCCGGGCGGCTCGGGGCGGAGGTCATCACCGGGCAGACCAGCGTGGCCGAGCGGCAGAAGCTCTTCCAGGCGTTCCGCACCGGCGAGATCGACCTGCTGGTCGTCTCCAAGGTCGCGAACTTCTCCATCGACCTTCCCGAGGCGTCGGTCGCGATCCAGGTGTCGGGCACCTTCGGGTCACGGCAGGAGGAGGCCCAGCGCCTCGGCCGGGTGCTGCGGCCCAAGGGCGACGGTCGCACGGCGCACTTCTACACCGTGGTCTCGCGCGACACCGTCGACGCCGAGTTCGCGGCGCACCGCCAGCGCTTCCTCGCCGAGCAGGGCTACGCCTACCGGATCGTCGACGCCGACGACCTCACCTAGCGCGCCCGGGGCGGCCGCGCGGCATACGCCGTCTGCGACGTGCCCGAGAGGGACCCCGTGTCGCGCTCGCCCGGCGTGTCGCGGGGCTGTGCCCCATCTCGGCGGGCTCAGGCCAGGGAGAGGAAGAGCTTCTCCAGCTTCTCCTTGTCGAGCGCCGCCTCGTCGCCGGCGACGAGGCACTGCTGGAGGTTGGTGGCGATGATCGCGAAGCCGGCCTTGTCCAGCGCCCGCGAGACGGCGGCGAGCTGGGTGACCACGTCGGTGCACTCGCGGCCCTCCTCGATCATCCGGATCACCCCGCCGAGCTGCCCCTGGGCGCGGCGGAGCCGGTTCAGGGCGGCGGTGAGGGTGTCGGGATCGACGTTCATGGGCTCTCCTTCATGGTGCAGGCGACAACGATTAAACCCCGGCAGGGCGCTCGCGCATTCCGCCCGGGCTGCCGCGGCACCGTTTCGCACCGCCCGGGTCGCGCCGGCCCTCCCAGCGTGCTGTCAGGCAACTCCCAGACTTCGGCGAGACACTGGGCCGGTGAACACCACCCCTGAGGCGCGCCTGCTCGTCGTCGAGGACGAGCCGAACATCCGCGAGCTGCTGGCCACCTCGCTGCGCTTCGCCGGGTTCGACGTCCAGGTCGCGGGGGACGGCGGCACGGCGATCCGCCTGGCCGCCGAGCGAGCCCCCGACCTCGTCGTGCTCGACGTCATGCTGCCCGACATGGACGGCTTCACCGTCACCCGCAGGTTGCGCGAGGCCGGCCGGCAGCTGCCGATCGTCTTCGTCACCGCCCGCGACTCCCTCGACGACAAGATCACCGGGCTCACCGTCGGGGGCGACGACTACGTCACCAAGCCGTTCAGCCTCGAGGAGGTCGTCGCCCGCATCCGGGCGGTGCTCCGCCGCACCCGCGGCGAGGCCGAGGAGAGCGCCGCGCTGCGGTTCGAGGACCTCGAGCTCGACGAGGACAGCCACGAGGTCCGCCGCCGCGGCCGGGTGATCGACGTCTCCCCCACCGAGTTCAAGCTGCTGCGCTACCTCATGCTCAACCCCAACCGGGTGCTGTCCAAGGCCCAGATCCTCGACCACGTCTGGGACTACGACTTCCGCGGCGAGTCCGGCATCGTCGAGTCCTACATCTCCTACCTGCGCCGCAAGATCGACGTCGAGGGCGTTCCCCCACTGATCCACACCAAGCGCGGGGTGGGCTACGTGCTGCGCCGGATGCCGGAGGCCTGATGTCGCCGGACGCGGTGGCGGCCCCAGCCCTCCCCGTTGCCGAGCAGCGGCCGGCGGCGCTGCCCACGCGGGTCACCCGACGCCTGGAGGCCCTGCCCCTGCGCGTGCGGCTGGTGGCGATCCTGATGGTGCTCCTCGTGCTGGCGCTCCTGCTGACCGCCTCGGCGACGGCGGTGCTCATGCGCCGCGACCTCATCGGCCGCGTCGACCAGGACCTGCGGCGCGCCAAGATCCCGGTGGCGCAGCAGGCAGTGGAGTCCCTGGTGCGCGAGGGCCGCCGGGGCCTGCCCAACACCTACGCCGTGGTGTTCCTGCCCACGGGCGGCGGCGAGGCGATCGGTCTCTACCCCACCAACGAGCCGCTGCACCCCGCCATCCCGCCGCTCCCGCTGGACGACCGCCGGGTGCGCACGGGTGAGCCGTTCACCGTGGGGTCCACGGACGGCGCCATGTCGTGGCGGGTCGTCGCGGGGCGGGTGCGCGGCGACGCCGCCACCTTCGCGGTGGCCACGCCGCTGCGCTCGGTCGACCGCACCGTGCGCCGGCTGGTGCTCGTCGAGCTGATGATCGGCCTCGCCGTGACCGTCGCCTGCGGCATCCTCGGCTGGTATGCCGTGCGGCGGGCCTTCCGCCCGCTCGCCCAGATCGAGGACACCGCCGCCGCCATCGCCGCCGGTGACCTCGGTCGTCGCATCCCGACGCGCGCCGCCAAGGACGAGGTCACCTCCCTGTCCCGCTCGCTGAACTCGATGCTGTCGCAGATCGAGCAGTCCTTCGCAGTGCGGGAGGCCTCCGAGGAGCGGATGCGCCAGTTCGTCGCCGACGCCTCCCACGAGCTGCGCACCCCGCTCGCGACCGTGCAGGGCTACGCCGAGCTCTACCGCCAGGGCGCCGTGAGCAGGCCGGAGGACGTCGCGAGCGCGATGGGCCGCATCGAGGGCGAGGCCGGCCGGATGAGCGGCCTCGTCGAGGACCTCCTCATGCTCGCGCGGCTTGACGACCACCGCCCGATGGAGTTCACCGACGTCGACCTCACGGTGCTGGCCGGCGATGCCGCCCAGGACGCCCGGGCCCTCGACCCCTCGCGCCGGGTGACGCTGACGGGGCTCGGCGGGCAGCTGCAGCCGACATCCGTGCCGGGCGACGAGGCGAAGCTGCGGCAGGTGCTGAGCAACCTGGTGGGCAACGCGCTCACCCACACCCCTGCCGGCACCCCGGTCGAGATCGCCGTCGGGGTGCGGCCGGGCACCGATCGTGCTGTCCTTGAGGTGAGGGACCACGGCCCGGGCGTCGACCCGGCCTCGGCACGCAGGGTGTTCGAGCGCTTCTACCGTGCCGACCCCTCGCGGACCCGCGGATCAGGGGGCGGCAATGGCCTGGGGCTGGCGATCGTGGCAGCCATCGTGGGCGCGCACGACGGCAAGGTGGGCGTCGCGCCGACGCCCGGCGGCGGTGCCACCTTCGTCGTGGAGCTGCCCACAGGAAACTCCCAGCAAGCGCCCAGAGCCCTCTGACGTTCCCCGGCTTCACTGGTAGCAGTCGATCAAGGAGTGCAGACCAGATGAGCCAGACCCACCACGACCAGCACGCCGGCGCCCCCACGGGGCAGCCCGCTGACGCGGACCGCACCGCTGAGATCCGCCGTGACGCCCACGACACCCAGCCCGTCTGGTACGGCCCGTCGGGCGGCGGCGCCGCCCCACGCCAGGCCCCCGCGCATGACGCCGACCGGCAGGGCTGGGCCTCCCCGTCCGGGTCCCCCACCGGCTACCCGACCACCCACCCCGGGAGCCCCTCCCCCTACGGCGCCGAGCCGGCACACGCTGCCTTCGGTGCCCCACAGTCCCCGGCTGGACCGCCCCCGCCCGCCTCACCGCGGGAAGGGGCAGAGCACGCCCAGCCGGCCAAGCCCCGCCGTTGGGCGGAACTGACCGCCGTCGCAGCGCTGGCCGCCGTGCTGGCGAGCGGCGGCACCTATGCCGCGACCCAGCTGGACGGAGGCGCGCAGACGTCCTCCACTGCGAGCTCCTCGTCCAGCCTGGGTCGCGGCACGGACCAGGCCCCCGTGCAGCAGGCCGACGCCGCCAACCCGAACTGGACCGCCACAGCCGCGGCAGTGTCCCCGAGCGTCGTGGCCATCGCTGTGCAGGCCCAGGGTGGCAGCGGCCAGGGCTCGGGCGTCGTCATCGACCGCGAGGGCCACGTCCTCACCAACAACCACGTGGTGACCGGCGGGGGCCAGGGCGCGCGGATCACCGTCACCCTGAGCGACGGGCGCACCTACCGGGCCACCATCGCGGGCACGGACCCGAGCACCGACCTCGCCGTGCTCACCCTGCAGGACCCGCCGGACAACCTCGAGCCCGTCGCGCTCGGCGACTCCGACGCCCTCAAGGTGGGCGACCCGGTCATGGCGGTCGGCAACCCGCTGGGCCTGGCCGGCACCGTCACGACCGGCATCGTGAGCGCGCTGGACCGGCCGGTGACGACCAGCGGGGAGGACAGCCTGAGCGGCCAGTCCGAGCCGGTCGTGACCAACGCCATCCAGACCTCCGCGGCCATCAACCCGGGCAACAGCGGCGGCGCGCTGGTCAACGCCGGCGGCCAGCTCGTCGGCATCAACAGCTCCATCGCCACCTTGGGGGCCTCGCAGGGCTCGCAGGGCGGCAGCATCGGCATCGGCTTCGCGATCCCCGTCAACGAGGCGAAGACCATCGCCACCCAGCTGATCGAGAAGGGCTCGGCGCAGCACGCGCTGCTCGGCGTGACCTCGCGCGACGGCTCGGCCTCCGACGGCAGCGCGGAACGCGCCGGGGCGACCATCGCCGAGGTGCAGCCGGGGACGCCGGCGGCCGAGGCTGGCCTGCGCAGCGGCGACACCGTCATCGCCGTGAACGGCGAGCGGGTCGACTCCTCGCTCTCTCTCGTGGCCCAGATCCGGGAGCGCACCGTCGGCGACAATGTCACCCTGAAGGTCCTCCGGGACGGCAAGGAGCTCGAGCTCACCGCGACCCTGACGGCCAAGAGCGACAGCAGCAGCTAGCCACCCGACACGCGGTGCGGCCCCGCACCCCTCACCCCCCGGGGCCGCACCGCGCTCGCCTGCACGGGGGCACGCCGCGCGCAGCGGCTCGCGCGACGAGCCCCTGTCGTGGCAGGCTGGATCCTCGTGTCTGTCGCGCCGGAGCTGAGGAGAGAGCAGGAACACCTGGCCACCGCGAGGGAGGCGCTGCGGCGGATGCGCGAGCAGACCCTCTCGCTCCGGGTGCAGGCCCACGACCCGATCTCGGCGGAGCACCTCGCCCGCACCCTGCACCTGCGGGCGGCGTCCCTGGCCGACGACCCGGGCACCACCCTCTTCTTCGGCCGCATCGACACCGACGAGGACGAACGCTGGTACATCGGCCGGCGCCACGTCTCGGACGCCGCAGGCGACCCGCTGGTCATCGACTGGCGAGCCGAGATGTCGACCGCGTTCTACCGGGCCTCGCGAGCCGAGCCGATGCACGTCACCCTGCGGCGGCGGTTCGGCCTCGACCGGGGCGCCATCACGGCGTACGAGGACGAGCACCTCCAGGACCGCGCCGAGCACGAGGTGCGCAGCCAGATCCTCGCCGAGGAGATCGAACGGCCCCGTGTCGGCCCGATGCGCGACATCGTCGCTACGATCCAGCCCGAGCAGGACGAGATCGTGCGGGCCGGGGCCGAGCAGACCATCTGCATCCAAGGGGCGCCCGGCACCGGCAAGACGGCCGTGGGCCTGCACCGCGCCGCCTGGCTCCTCTACGCCTTCCGCGACCGGCTGGTGCGCTCGGGCGTCCTGGTCATCGGCCCGAACCGTGCCTTCCTCGAACACATCGGCGCGGTGCTCCCGGCCCTGGGCGAGGTCGCGGTCGGCCACACGACCATCGAGGAGCTCGTCGCCAGCGTGCCGGTGCGCGGCGCCGACAGCACGGAAACCGCTGTGCTGAAAGGTGACCCGCGTCTGGCAGAGGTGCTGCGGCGCGCCGTGTGGTCGCGGGTCGGCACCGCCACGGAGGCCCTCGTGGTGCCGCGCGGGTCGCGCAAGTGGCGCGTGCCGGCATACGAGGTCGACGAGATCCTCGCCGAGCTGGCCTCGCGCGGCGTGCGCTACGACGCCGCCCGGCAGATGCTGCCGCAGCGGCTCGCGCACGCGGTGCTGCTGCAGATGGAGCGCGCCGGTGACAGCCCCGACGACCGCGTGCAGGACGGCGTCGCGCGATCGAGCGTCGTCAAGCGCTACGCGCAGTCGCTGTGGCCGGCCCTGGACCCGCGCGCGGTGCTCTTCGAGCTCTTCACCGACGCGGACGCGCTGGCGACGCACGCGGACGGCCTCCTGAGCCCCCAGGAGCAGTCGCTCCTGTTGTGGGAGAAGGCCCCTCGCAGCAAGGGGGCGGCCCGGTGGTCGATGGCGGACGCCGTGCTCCTCGACGAGCTCGGCGACCACCTCGAGCGGACACCGAGCCTGGGACACGTGGTGCTCGACGAGGCCCAGGACCTCTCGCCCATGCAGCTGCGCGCCGTCGGACGCCGGTGCACGACCGGGGCCGCGACCGTGCTCGGCGACATCGCACAGGGCACCACCCCGTGGGCGACGGCCTCGTGGGACGAGTCGCTGGAGCACCTGGGCAAGCCGGGCAGCCACGTCGAGGTGCTCGACCGCGGCTTCCGGGTGCCGTCCAGCGTGATCGAGTTTGCCGCGCGCCTGCTCCCCCACATGGCCGCCGGGCTCGGGGCGCCGGTCTCAGTGCGCGAGAACCCCGGACGGCTCGCCGTCGAGGGCACCGCGCCGGGCACCGTCCTCTCCCGCGTCGTGGACGTGGTGGCGACGGAGATCGCGGAGCCGGGCTCGGTCGGGGTGATCTCCCCCGACGCGATGGTCGCCGAGGTGTCGAAGGCCCTTCGGGACAAGGGAGTCGAGCACGGCGTGCTCGGCAGCGACCACGGCGACGTCGAGCACCAGGTGGACGTGGTGCCGGCGAGCGTGGCCAAGGGCCTGGAGTTCGACCGGGTGCTCGTCGTCGAGCCGGCGGCGATCGCGGCTGCCGAGCCCGACGAGCGCACGGGACTGCGCCGGCTCTACGTCGTGCTGACCCGAGCGGTCTCGGCCCTCACCGTCGTGCACAGCGAACCCCTGCCGGCCGCTCTCGGCCCACACCCACCCTCGGTCTGAGAGACTCCGGGCGTGCCCGCACTCCTCACGTGGTGGAAGCTCGACCTCGCCCGGCTGGCGCCTGACGCGCACTCCGACGCCGTCGAGGCGATCGGGCTCGACCTGCTGCGCCGGCTCCAGGAGCCGCACCGGAGCTACCACACGGCGCGTCACGTCGTGGAGATGTACACCGCCCTGGAGGAGCTCGAGCGGGAGGGCGTGCTGACCGGGCGCGAGGCCGCGCTGGCAGGGGTGGCGGCCTGCTTCCACGACGCCGTCCACGACCCTGCCGCGCCTGCCGGGGCCAACGAGGCCGACAGCGCCGAGCTCGCCGTGCGCTCCCTGCGGACCCTCGGCGTCGCGGCCGAGGACGTGGAGACCGTGCGGCGCCTGGTGCTCGCGACCGAGGAACACCAGGCCCCGCAGCAGGAGGGGCTCGACGCGGCCTTCCACGACGCCGACCTGTGGATCCTGGGAGCGCCCGAGGACCGCTTCGACGAGTACTGCGCGCAGGTGCGCGAGGAGTATGCCGCCGTGCCGGACGACGCGTATGCCGCCGGCCGGTCGGGCGTGCTCGAGCCGCTCCTGCGGCGGGACACCCTGTACGCGACGCGCCACGGCCGCAGGGTGTGGGACCGGCGCGCCCGCCTCAACGTCGCCCGCGAGCTGGCGCGTCTGAAGAGCTGACGCTCACGGACCGAACAGCGCCGCGACCATCGGCCACCAGAACGTCGTGCCGCACAGCTCCTCGAACTCGGGGAAGGTCACCCAGCGCGCAGCCACCACGTCGTCGGCGCCCCCCTCCAGGGGTGGGGCCGTGCCGTCGAGCCGGGCGCGAAAGACCTGCAGGCATCCGCCGCCGGAGGGCCAGCGGCCCGGCGTGATCGGCGCGAACCGCTCGTAGCCGCACGGCTCCAGGGCGGCCTCGTCGATGGTCAGGCCTGTCTCCTCCAGCACCTCGCGGACCACGGTCTGCCGGGCCGACTCCCCCCGCTCCCGGCCGCCGCCGGGCGAGGCCCACTCGGCCCGGCGCGGGCTGTACACCACCGCGAAGCGACCTGCTCCGTCCTGCAGGAAGGCCAGCGCCGCGAACACCTCGTCGTCGGGCACCGCAGTGGTCGACAGCACCAGCTCGACCGCCGCGCGGCTGCCGTCCGCGAAGAGCACCTCGGGCACGTCGGCGAGGACCTGCTCGCTCATGTCCTTCACCCGTGCCGACCCGGGTGGCTGAAGTACTCGGGCAGCAACGGCCACCAGTGCCGCTGTGCCAGGTGGTCGGCGGCCTCGTTGAGGCTCAGCCAGTGTCCCCGGCCGAAGGGCACCCCGGAGTCGAGCTCCCGGTGGAAGACGGCGAAGCAGGCGCGAGGGGCGGGCCAGGGGTAGTCGGGCAGCGGCGCCGGCACGGTGTTGCGCACGTAGCCGACCAGCGTCACCTCCCCTGCCTCGCCCACGGCCTCGGCCTGCACCTCGCTGACGGCCGCCCCGACGGCAGCCGAGGTGCCGGCTCCAACGGCAGCCGTGTTGCCGGCCGCCGGCGCCGTGGCCACCCGACGGCTCGGCAGGTCGAGCCCGCCGTCGGGACGCGGGACGACCAGGACCGATCCGTGGGCGTGCGCGAGGAGCCGCACCACCACCGTGTCAGCCGGTGGCAGCTGCTGGCGCGAGGCGATCACGTCGGCCCGGCTCCCCGGCGGCAGCCAGGGAGGTTCGCCGTGGCTGAGGAGCACCCGCTCGTGCCGCCGCTTGGGGATCCGCAGCCCGCTGGCCTGCAGCAGGCGCACCAGCTCGCGGCCGTCCACCGGCCGCGCACCTGCGGCGACCAGCGCGGCATAACGCTCCTCGGGGACGTCGTAGTGGTCGCCCTCGAACCCCCTCCGCGGCAGGCCGGCCGCCGCAGCGAACCGGTGCAGCTCCTCGAACGAGGTGTCGCTGACGAGGTGCGACCACAGGCGCCCGTGGGCGGGCCAGGCGGGCGCGTCGATCCAGATGGTCACGCTGCGACGGTAGCCGCTCACCGCCACCTGTGGACAACCCCGAGGGCGTCCTCCGCCGGCGGCCTACCGTCGCAGGACCAGTCGGCCTGACCCGCGGGCCGCAGCAGCAGGAGGGCATGCCATGGCGACGCAGTTCCAGGTCGACACCGACCGCATCCAGGCCGCCTCGGCCGACATCAGCCGCATCTCGGCGGAGATCGACGGCCAGGTCTCGGCGATGATGGCCCGGCTCGTGGGGCTCCAGGACGCCTGGACCGGCACGGCGTCGGCGCGGTTCCAGGGCGTGGTGGCCGAGTGGCAGGGCACCCAGCGGCAGGTCCGGGCCTCGCTCGACAGCATCGGGTCGGTGCTCTCGGCCGCCGGGGCGCAGTACGCGGAGACCGAGGCCGCAGCGGTGCGCATGTTCACCTAGCCGGCGGCACTCGGACACCGGTGCCCGGCACCGCGCTCGCTCGCGGTACCGGGCACTGGAGGGTCGGCTCGACCGTTCGACTACTCGGTCGTGATGGCCTGCAGCACGTCGAGGCGCGCGGCCCGGCGCCCCGGCCAGAGTGCCGCCAGCACGCCGACCAGCCCGGCCGTCACCACGAACACAGCGAGCTGGGTGCCCGGCACGGCCAGCACGTCGATGCCGTCGTCGGCCAGGGCCCGCTGGAGCGCCCAGCCCGCGCCGAGCCCGAGCACCACGCCCAGCACCGCCCCCAGCAGGGCGA
Source organism: Knoellia sp. p5-6-4 (assembly GCF_029222705.1). Lineage (NCBI taxonomy): Bacteria > Bacillati > Actinomycetota > Actinomycetes > Micrococcales > Intrasporangiaceae > Knoellia > Knoellia sp. p5-6-4. Next base: position 2,284,878 of record NZ_JARGZF010000001.1, on the reverse strand, counting down.
TCGCCACGGACTCCAGCCGGAGCATCGTGCGCAGCTGGCGCCGGCTCAGGCCGACAGCCCGCAGCAGTCCGATCTCGCGGGTCCGCTCGATCACCGACAGCGCCAGGGTGTTGACGATGCCGAGCACCGCGATCACGACCGCCAGTCCGAGCAGCGCGTAGATCATGTAGAGCAGCTGGTCGACCGGCCGGCGCTGCTCGGCGGCGAAGGCGTCCTGGTCCTTCAGGGTCACCGTGGGCAAGCCGGCGATGACCTCGTCGATGCCGGCCTGGACCACAGCGGGGTCGGCGCCCGGCTCTCGCACGACGAACACCATGCTGTCCTGCGCCGGCAGCCCGGCTGCGGTGGCGGCGTCGAGGGAGACCAGCACCGGCAGTGAGAGGGCGTCCATCGACCGGTAGATGCCCGCCACCCGGTAGGTCGCCTCCTTGCCGGCGATGGTGGCCTGCACCGACGAGCCGACCACGAGGTCCTCGGCGGCGGCCTTGTCCTCCTCGAGCAGGACGGTGTCGCGGGTGAGCCCCGAGAGCGAGCCCTCGACGAAGTCCAGCGGCACCGCGGTCCCGAAGGTGGCGGGGTCGACCGCCGCCGAGTACGTGCCGCCGTCACCGATGTCGATGCTGGCGAACCGCATCGGGCTCACCGTCTCCACTCCCGGCACGGCGGCGACGTCACGGGTGACGGCCGTAGAGAACGGCTGCTGGATGGCGTTGGACACGACGTAGTCGGCGACGAAGTTCTCGTCGATCGCCTTGTCGATGCTCGCCTTGGCCGAGGCGCCGAAGACCGACATCATCGACACCAGCGTCAGGCCGATCATGAGCGCGGAAGCGGTGGCAGCCGTCCGGCGGGGGTTGCGCACGGCGTTCTGCTCCGCCATCAGTCCCACGGCCCCGAAGGCCCGCCGGTAGACCAGCCCGGTGGCCGCGATGACCGGTCGACCGATCACCGGGCTCGTGAGCGAGAAGCCGAGCACGAGGGCGAACACTCCGGCACCGACCCAGACGGCCCGCTGGTCGACCCAGTCCATCGCACCGGCGGTGCAGGCCGCCAGGCCGCCGGCGATGAGCACCGACCCGACGATGACGCGCCAGTGCAGCGCGGCCTCGGGCATGGCGACGTCGTCGCGCATGGCGGCCACCGGCGCCATCCGTCCCGCCCGGCGGGCCGGCAGGTAGGCGGCGACCATCGTCACGGCCAGCCCCACGGCATACGCGGCCAGGGCGGTGGAGGGCTCGAAGACCAGGGGCGAGCCGCTCAGGTCGAGGCCGAACTGGCCGAACAGCGCCCGGATGCCCACGGCCAGCACGAAGCCGAGCCCGAGTCCCGCGGTCGCACCGACCAGGCCGACCACGAACGCCTCGAAGAGCACGGACCGGGTGACCTGCCTACGGGTGGCGCCGAGGGCACGGAGCATCGCGAGCTCGCGGCTGCGCTGGGCGACGAGGATGGAGAAGGTGTTGACGATGAGGAACGACCCGACGAACAGGGCGATCCCGGCGAAGACCAGCAGGAAGGTGCTGATGAACGACAGCGCCTCGTTGATGCCGTCAGCGCTCTCCTTGGCCGCGGCGTCACCGGTCACGGCCTCGTACCCGCTGGGCAGCTTCTTCTGGAGCGCAGCGGCCAGCTCCTCCTGGCTGGTGCCCTCCTCGGCCGTCACCCAGACGTCGGTGAACTCGTCGCGGCCGCCGAAGTAGAGGGCCTGCGCCGTCCTGGTGTCGAAGAAGGCCAGGCTCGCGCCGACGGTGCCGCCCGAGCTGAACTCGGCGATGCCGACCAGGGTGGCCTCGACCTTCGGCTGGGCACCGCTGGTGACCAGCGTGACGGTGTCGCCGACCCGGTAGCCCGCCCGCTCGGCGGTGCCCTGGTCGAGCGCCACCTCGCCGGTCCGCAGGGGCCAACGGCCGGTGGTGATCGACGCGGGCTGTTCGCCCGACGCGGTCGGGGCGTCGTTGTGGTTCAGGCCCAGACCCGGGGCGCCCTGGCCGCCGATGAGCTTGCCCTCCTTGGAGACCACGAAGGTGGTGGGGTCACCGACGTTGCCGTCGGCGCGTGCGGCGCCCGGTGTGGCGGCGAGTTCGCGGACCAGCGAGCCCGGCACGGTCTTGGAGCTCGGGGGCTGCTCGATGTCACCGCTCACGGCCTCGGGACGCACGACCACGTCGCCGACCGTGTCGACGATGCCGTCGAAGGCCTTGCCCAGGGTGTCGGTGAAGATCAGCGACCCCGAGACGAACGAGACGCCGAGGACGATCGCGAAGGCGCTCATGAACAGCCGCAGCTTGCGACCGAGGAGGCTCTTCCAGCTGGCGTGCAGCACCTCAGGCCCCCGTCTCACCGTGGCTGTGCCCGGTGGCCGCTGCAACGCGTGCGTCGTGCGCGGCCCGTGCGTCGTGCGCCGCCCGTGCCGCGGCGCTGCCGGGGACGTGGCCCTTCTCGAAGCCCTTCATCCGCTCGAGCACCCGCTCGGCCGTGGGGTCGCGCATCTCGTCGACCACCCTGCCGTCGGCGAGGAAGACCACCCGGTCGGTGTGGCTGGCCGCGCCCGGGTCGTGGGTCACCATGACGATGGTCTGCCCGAACTCGTCGACGCTGCGCCGCAGGAAGCCGAGCACCTCGGCGCCGGACTGCGAGTCGAGGTTGCCGGTGGGCTCGTCGGCGAAGATGATCTCCGGCCGGCTCATGAGGGCGCGGGCGCAGGCGACCCGCTGCTGCTGCCCGCCGGACAGCTCGCTGGGCCGGTGCGACAGGCGGTCGCCGAGCCCGACGGTGTCGATGACGGTGGCGAACCACTCGGGGTCGGGCCTGCGCCCGGCGATGGCCAGCGGCAGGACGATGTTCTCCTGCGCCGTCAGGGTCGGCACGAGGTTGAAGGACTGGAAGACGAAGCCGATCCGGTCACGGCGCAGCGTGGTGAGCGCCTTGTCCTTGAGGGTGCCCAGCGAGATGTCGCCGATGAACACCTCGCCGTCCGAGGGCGCGTCGAGGCCGGCCGCGCAGTGCATCAAGGTCGACTTGCCGGAGCCCGAGGGCCCCATGATCGCGGTGAACTCCCCGCGCGCGATGTCGAGGCTGACGCGGTCGAGGGCCACGACCTCGGTCTCGCCGCGACCGTAGACCTTGGTGAGGCCCACGGTGCGGGCTGCCGGCGCAGTGGTGGTGTGCCGCGTCAGGGCGGCGGGGTTCATGGTCGTCATGCGAGAGCTCCCGGCTCAGTGGTGATGGTCAACAAGGGCAACGGTATGGAGGCCGTCACTCGCCTGCCTTCAGGTTTGACCCTGAGCGCACCCTGAGTGCACCCCTAGGCGGTGTACGGCCCGTCCACCGGTCGACGGACGGGCGACGCGCTACTGGATGACGACGCGCGACACCCGGCGCAGCTCGGGCGCGTCGAACGCCTCGCCCCTGACCACGCCGGTGTCCCAACGCAGGACCAGCCCCCGGCCCCGCACCTCGAGGGTGGCCAGGCTGTTGTCGAACCAGGGCCCCTCGGTGATCGTCCAGTTGAACGGCGCAGTGGGCACGCGGTCGGTGCGGGAGACGAGGAACTGCAACGGGCGGTTGAGGCCCCGGGCGAGCAGCGCCTGCGCCAGTCGCACCTTGCGGGGCAGCGGGTTGCGGATCGGGGAGCACACGGCCTGCACCACGCGGCTGGCGCCGGCACCGAGCTCCTCGTGGTCGATCTCGGTGACGTAGGAGTTGTGCACGTCGCCGGAGAGGAACGTGATGGTGCCGGGCGGCCGGCCCCGCTTGCCCCGGGCCACCTCGACCACCATGTCCAGCACCTTGGCGAACCCCTCCTGGAACGCGGCCCAGTGCTCGAGGTCGAGCGCCCGGCGGATGCGCTCCCCGTAGGGCTCGACCCGCTTGCCGAAGGCCCCCTCGGACATGGCCTCGTTGATCGCCTCGAGGTCATGGATCCCCTGCGCGAGGAGGAACGGCAGCGACGTGCCGATGAAGAGGTGGTCGACGTCGCCGTGCAGCTCCTTGTCGAGCCAGGCCATCTCGGCGTCGTCGAGGATGGAGCGGCGGTCGGGGTCGAGCACCCGCGCGGCCCGCGAGTCGACGACCACCAGCCGTGACTCGCCGAGGTTGCGGGAATAGCTCCAGCGGTAGGTGTCGGGGTGCTTGTCCACGCGCTCGGCCAGGGCGTCGAGCGTCTCGGTCAGGTCGAGCTCGTCCCCGCTCCCGGACTCGCGTTGCGCCACGACGAGCTGCCAGACCTCGTCCTCGGCAAGCGCCTCTGGCGAGAGGTTGCCGGCGTGCTGGTAGACCCAGTAGGACGCCAGGCCACCGACGATGCGCTGGTGCCACCAGGGCTTGGCGTTCATCTCGAAGTGCCACTGCCGCGAGGTGTTCCAGTCGTCGCGGATGTCGTGGTCGTCGAAGATCATCGCGCTCGGCAGCGTCGAGAGCAGCCACCGGTTGAGCGGGTCGCTCCACGCGAGCCGGTAGAGGTGGGCGTACTCGTCGTAGTCCTTGAGCTCCTCGTAGGGCGGCTCCTCGAGGCTGCGCCGGGAGGCGATGAACTCGCGCATCTCCTCGGAGGTCTCGTCCGCGTAGACCTGGTCGCCGAGGAAGCAGACGAGGTGGGGCCACTCCGTCGGGCTGGTCCGACTCAGGTGGTAGGCGTAGGCGCGCAGGGCGTCGACGCCGTTGCTGGCGTTGCCCTCCGCGTCGTGGGGCACGCTCGTGCGGCACGAACCGAACGCCATCCTCGTCGGGCGCGCCTTCACCAGGCAGTGGATGCGGCTCGGTGGCAGGCCGGGGAAGCGCGGCTCGGGCTCGGGCCAGACGACCTCGCCGTCGATGGCCACCTCGTACGTGCTCGACGAGCCGGGCTCGAGGCCGTCGAGCACCAGCAGCGCGTAGTGGTGCCCGTGCACCCCGAAGGTGGGCGCCGACCACTGGCGGCCGAAGGCCGACAGGGTCACGGTGGCGGCGTCGCGGGTCTGGACCCAGACCGTCGCACTCTCCTCACCGGCATACCGCAGCAGGGGGCCCAGCACGAGGGGTCCGGTGTCGTCCACCCGACAGTTCTACACGCACGGCCTGTGCAGGTGGGGACAAACGCCGAAGGGCGGCTCCCCGCCTGGGGAACCGCCCTCCGGTGTATGCCGTGTGGCTGGCTGTCGAGGCGAACCTCAGAAGCCCATGCCGCCCATCTCGTCGCCACCCGGCGCCATCGGAGCAGCCTTCTCGGGCTTGTCCGCGATGACGGCCTCGGTGGTGAGGAAGAGCGCCGCGATGGACGCCGCGTTCTGCAGCGCCGAGCGGGTGACCTTGGCCGGGTCGATGATGCCGGCGGCGATCAGGTCGACGTACTCGCCGGTCGCCGCGTTCAGGCCCCAGCCCGCGTCGAGGTGGGTGACCTTCTCCGCCACGACGCCGCCCTCGAGGCCGGCGTTGACGGCGATCTGCTTGAGCGGGGCCTCGGCCGCGACACGAACGATGTTCGCACCGGTGGCCTCGTCACCCTCGAGCTCGAGCTTCTCGAACGCAGCCTTGGTGGCCTGCAGCAGGGCCACGCCACCACCGGCGACGATGCCCTCCTCGACGGCAGCCTTGGCGTTGCGCACGGCGTCCTCGATGCGGTGCTTGCGCTCCTTGAGCTCGACCTCGGTCGCGGCGCCGGCCTTGATGACCGCGACACCGCCGGCCAGCTTGGCCAGGCGCTCCTGCAGCTTCTCGCGGTCGTAGTCGCTGTCCGACTTCTCGATCTCGGCGCGGATCTGGTTGACCCGGCCTTGGATCTGGTCCTGGTCGCCGGCGCCCTCGACGATCGTGGTCTCGTCCTTGGTGACGACGACCTTGCGGGCGCGGCCGAGCAGGTCGAGCTCGGCGGTGTCGAGCTTGAGGCCGACCTCCTCGGAGATGACCTGGCCACCGGTGAGGATGGCGATGTCGCCCAGCATGGCCTTGCGGCGGTCACCGAAGCCCGGGGCCTTGACGGCGACCGACTTGAAGGTGCCGCGGATCTTGTTGACCACGAGGGTGGACAGGGCCTCGCCCTCGACGTCCTCGGCGATGATCAGCAGCGGCTTGCCGGACTGCATGACCTTCTCCAGCAGCGGCAGCAGGTCCTTGATGCCGGAGATCTTGGAGTTGACCACGAGGACGTAGGGGTCCTCGAGGACAGCCTCCATGCGCTCGGTGTCGGTGACGAAGTAGTGGCTGATGTAGCCCTTGTCGAAGCGCATGCCCTCGGTGAGCTCGAGCTCGAGGCCGAAGGTGTTGGACTCCTCGACGGTGATGACGCCTTCCTTGCCGACCTTGTCCATGGCCTCGGCGATCATCTCGCCGATCTGGGGGTCAGCGGCGGAGATCGAGGCGGTGGAGGCGATCTGCTCCTTGGTCTCGACGTCCTTGGCCATCTCGAGGAGCTGGCTGGAGACGGCCTCGGTGGCCTTCTCGATGCCGCGCTTGAGGGCCATCGGGTTCGCGCCGGCCGCGACGTTGCGCAGGCCCTCGCGGACCAGCGCCTGGGCCAGCACGGTGGCGGTGGTGGTGCCGTCGCCCGCGACGTCATCCGTCTTCTTGGCGACCTCCTTCACCAGCTCGGCGCCGATCTTCTCGTACGGCTCCTCGAGCTCGATCTCCTTGGCGATGGAGACACCGTCGTTGGTGATCGTGGGGGCGCCCCACTTCTTCTCCAGGACGACGTTGCGGCCCTTCGGGCCGAGGGTGACCTTGACGGCGTCGGCGAGGGTGTTCATGCCCCGCTCGAGACCGCGGCGAGCCTCTTCATCAAAAGCGATGATCTTGGCCATTCGGGTGGTTCCTCCCACGCGAATCGTGTGTGGCGACCTCGCCGTGCCCGCGACGGACGACCCGGTTCGCGCGGCTCACGTCGCACACGTTCCCCGAGCCTCACTTTGAGGCCATGAATTGTCACTCTCATACCGAGAGTGCTAACGCCCATTATTGGCACTCGCCCCGGGAGAGTGCAAACGCCTCCCCAAGCCTTCCCCGGTATGCCGCCCGCGCGCCATCCCCCGCCCGTCCCGCAGCCGCGGCGCGAGATCCCACCTCTCGCACCTCGGGTCCCTCCAACGCGTGAGATCTGGGAACTCACCTGACGGGTCAGGGCTGCCTGTGGATGACGGCTGCGGGGCTCCTCGCCGGGCGACCACCACCGCACGGACCGGCAGCAGTGGCGGAACGACATCCAGCGCACGCGACTCCTCGAGTCCCTGAGGTGGCGGGTCGTCCGCATCACCAGTGCCGACCTCCGTGGCACCGGCCTGACCCGGTTGACTGCCGAGCTCAGGGGCCTCGTGGCGTCCCGCGAGATCCCACCTCTCACGCTAAGGCGCGGCCCAGGGCGCGAGAGGTGGGATCTCGCAGGGTCAGGTTCGGGGGAAGCGGAGGGTGACGACCTGGAACGGGCGCAGCGCGAGCGCGACGCCGCGCTCGCCCTCGTCCGCCACCCCGGGCGTCCCCAGGGCACGCTCGAGCAGGTCAACCGCATACGCGCCCTCGTGGGCGAAGCCGGCCCGCACCCGCGCGGCGCACCGCCGGCCCAGCCCTTCGTAGAGCCGCACGACCACGTCACCGGACCCGTCGTCGGCGAGCTTCACCGCCTCGACGTACACGCCCTCGCCCTCGATGCCCACCAGCGGCTCGACCGGCTCGCCGGACCCACGAACCGTGCGCACCGGCAGGTTGACCCGGTAGCCCTCACGGACCGCGTCACCGATCGACGCACCCGGCACGAGGCCGTAGCGCAGCCGGTGCACCCCGAGGTCGGCGACCGGGTCGGGGCTCTGCGGCGCCCGCAGCAGCGACAGGCGCACCTGCGTCGTGGTGCCACCGCCGTCGCGGTCGCGACGGGTGACGTCGTGGCCGTAGGTCGAGTCGTTGACGACGGCCGCACCGAACCCGGGCTCGCCGACGTGCACCCAGCGGTGGGCGCAGACCTCGAACTTCGCGGCGTCCCAGCTGGTGTTGGTGTGCGTCGGGCGGTGCACGTGGCCGAACTGCACCTCGGAGGTCGAGCGGTCCGCGGCCACGTCGAGGTCGAAGCCGGCCTTGAGGATCTGCTCGCGCTCACGCCAGTCGACCTCGGTGTCGACGTCGACCCGGGCCTCGCCCGCCGGCAGCGTCACGAGCTGGGTGACCACCGACTGACCGACCCGACGCATGACCTTGACGCCGCCCTCGACGGCCTCGACGGTCTCCGCGTCGGTGAGGTCGCGGACGACGTTGCGGTAGTAGGCATCGACATCCCAGGCGTCGAAGCGCACCGGGGTGTCGGGGTGGAGCTGCAGCAGGTTGCCGACCGACCCGGGGGCGAGCGCCTCCCGGCCGCTCGCCCGCTCGACCACCGACGTGAGCAGGCCCCGCGCGTCGACCCGCGCGGCCACCAGGCCGTTGTCGAGCACGAACCCGTCACCTTCGGCCCGCACCTCCACCGGTTCTGCCTGGACGACCGGCCCCGCGCCGAGCGCGGCAACCCCGGCCCGCTCGTGGGGGCTCGCGTTGAAGGCCACCTCAACGTCGCCCGCCCCGGCGAGCGCCTGCTGCGCCTCGCAGATGATTGCCTCGAGCTCCTCCGCGAGCGCGGCATACGTCTCCACGGCCTCGCGGTGCACCCACCCGATGGAGGAGCCGGGGAGGATGTCGTGGAACTGGTTGAGGAGCACGGCCTTCCAGATCCGGTCCAGGTCCGCAGACGGGTATGCCGCGCCAGTCCGGACCGCGGCCGTGGCCGCCCAGAGCTCGGCCTCGCGGAGCAGGTGCTCGCTGCGACGGTTGCCCTGCTTGGTCTTCGCCTGCGAGGTGTAGGTGCCGCGGTGCATCTCGAGGTAGAGCTCGCCCACCCAGACCGGGGCGTCGGGGTACTCCGCCTCGGCCTTCTCGAAGAACGCGTCGGGGCGCTCGACCTCGACCCGGGCCGAGCCGTCGAGGTCGCGCAGGCGAGCGGCCCGGGCGAGCATCTCGCGGGTGGGGCCTCCCCCGCCGTCGCCCCAGCCGAAGGGCAGCAGCGAGCGGGTCGCCGCCCCCTTGTCGGAGAAGTTGCAGGCCGCGTGCGCGACCTCGGCGCCGGAGACCTCCGAGCCGTAGGTGTCGGCCGGCGGGAAGTGGGTGAAGATGCGGGTGCCGTCGAGGCCCTCCCACCGGAACGAGTGGTGCGGGAAGCGGTTGGTCGTGTTCCACGAGATCTTCTGGGTCAGGAACCACTGCGACCCCGACAGCGCGATGAGCTGCGGCAGGGCGGCGGTGTAGCCGAAGGAGTCGGGCAGCCACACCTCGCGGGTCTCGATGCCGAGCTCGTCGCGGAAGAAGCGCTTGCCATGGTTCAGCTGCCGGGCCAGCGCCTCGCCGCCGGGCATGTTGGTGTCGGACTCCACCCACATCCCGCCGACCGGCACGAAGCGGCCCTCGCGCACCCGCTCGACGACGCCGGCCCAGACCTCGGGTCGGTGCTCCTTGAGCCAGGCGAACTGCTGTGCCGACGACATGGCGTAGACCAGCTCGGGGTGGCTGTCCATGAGCGAGACGACGTTGGAGCAGGTGCGCGCCACCTTGCGCACGGTCTCGCGCACCGGCCACAGCCACGCGGAGTCGATGTGGGCGTGGCCGACCGCGGAAATGCGGTGGGCGCTGGCGCGGGCCGGGTCGGCGAGCACCCCCTTGAGCTCTGCGCGAGCCTCGGCCGCGGTGCCGGCGAGGTCACCGACGTCGAGACGGTCGAGCGCCTGGTCGATGCTGCGGAGCACCTGCCACCGGCGCGCGTCCTCCAGCGGCAGCTCGGCCGCCAGCTGGCCCAGCACCTCGAGGTCCTGCTGCAGCTCCCACACCTCGGCCTCGAAGACGGCGAGCTCGGCGCGCTCGACGCGGTAGCGGGGCTCGCGGCCTGCCGTCCCGGGGTCGCCGAGCGGTGAGGGCCGGAAGTCGAACCCGCCACCGCCGAGCAGGAGCGGGTTCGACGCGGCCTCGACGTACAGCTCCACCTCCTCGCCGCCGACGGCCTCGTCGACGACCCGCACCCACTGGTTGCGCGGGTTCAGCCCCTTCACCGGCGAGCCGTCGGCCCGGTAGACCAGTCCCTCGACGTGGAACCCGGTGCGGTCGGGGTCGAAGCCGAGGTCGAGGCGCAGATCGACCGGCCGCCCGGCGTGCGACTGCGGCACCTGGGCACGCACGCGGAACCACGTCGTGCCCCACGGCGCCCCCCAGCGCTGGCCGACGTGCACCGGCTCGTATGCCGCGGCGAGCCCCTCCCCCACCGGCACCGGTTCGCCGGGGGCCTCCCAGCTCGCGAGGTCGACCTCCACCGGCGCGGACCACACGGCGTCCTCGACCCGCTGGAGCGTGCGGGCCAGACGTCCTTCGATGAGCAGGCGGTCGTCGTGCATGGGGTCTCCTTCGGGTCGGAGCGGGCGGAGGGCGGGGGCGAGGTGGAAGGTGGGGCTCGGGTGCGGGTGGGCTCAGGCGGCGACGGACACGATGCCGCGGTCGCTGCGCTCGAGCAGGTGCGGGCCGTCGTGGCCGGTGAAGGTGTGGCACTCTCCGCGCACGGGCGACCGTCGCCCGTCCGGGCACACCAGCATGGCCCCGTCGGCGTCGACGGCCACCCACTCGTCACCCACGTGCAGGAGCACGGGAGCGTCGCGGCCGGCCGAGACGGCGGTGCGCCCGGCGGCCATCCCGCCGAGCACGTCGCCGTCGGCACAGGCCACCCAGGTCGTGGGCGAGCCCGGCGCGGCGCCGTGTGCGGGGCGGTGCCAGTCGCTGCCCCCCACGGGTGTCGGGCGACCGGCCGCAGCCCACCAGGCCAGCGGACCACCGTCAGCGAGGTCGGTCCAGGGCCAGTGCCAGACCTCGGCGAGCGGCGGTGGCTCCGCCAGGGGGTGGCGCCACGCGCAGTCGCCGGAGACCGGGTGGTTGACCGACAGCAGGCCGCCGCGCTCCTGCACCACCGCCACCCACTCGACCGCCGGCCGGCGGAAGTCGACCCAGCCGATGTCGCCGAAGGCGTTGGCGTGTCCGTCGGCGGTGGTGACCTCCTGCCCGGGGAGGAGCGCGACGCCGTGCCGTCGGCCGGCGTCGGCCAGCAGGGGGTGGTGGCTGGTGGTGTTGTGGTCGGTGACCCAGAGGAAGTCCAGGCCCGCGCCGGCTGCGAGGCTGGCCAGCGCGTCGACCGCGAGCGAACCGTCGGAGTGGTGGGTGTGCGCGTGGCAGTCCCCAGCCAGCCAGGTGAGGCCATCGGTCGCCGGCAGCGCTCGGCGCCTCCGGCGCTCGGACGGCGGCACCGGGGCAGGGGCGGTGGCCGCGGGGGCGCCCCCGACATCGACCTGGTCGACCTCGAGCGACCACTCCAGCCCGGCGTCGGGCAGGCGGTGCAGCCCGAGCACGACCTGCCAGTGGCCGGGCGGCAGGCCCCGGTCGAGGTAGCCGGGGGTCGACCACGACGGACCGACCTCGACCACGCTGCGCGCGCCACCGGACCAGCCGCGCCAGCCCTGCGGGTCCACGAGCCCGAGGTCGAGCACCCCCGACGGGCCGTGGGACCGGTCGTAGTCGAGCGTCAGGCGCAGCCCCCGGCACCGGTCGGGCACCTCGAAGGAGACGTAGTGCCACACCGACTCGGCCCGGTGGTCCGGGGTCCACCGGCCGGTGAAGCGGGTCACGACCCGATCAGCTCGCCGTCGCCGTCGGCCCGGTAGAGCAGCACCCGTCCGGGCGAGGGCGCGAGGTGGGCCGAGTCACCGATCTCGGGCTCGTCGGACTCGGGGACGACCGCCCGGATGGACTGCTCGCCCGCCTCGACGGTGACGAGGACGCTGACGCCGAGGTTCTCGACGGCGCTCACCTCGCCGAGCACGGCCCCGTCCTGCGGTCCGGTGACCACCCGCACGTACTCCGGGCGCACCCCGTAGACGACCTTGTCGCCCTCGGCCACGGCGCCGGCGCCGTCGGGCACCGGCAGCCGGAAGCCGCCGAAGTCGAGCTCGCCTCCGACGACCTGGGCGTCGAGCAGGTTCATGGGGGTGGCGCCGATGAAGTTCGCCACGAAGGTGTTCGCCGGCCGCTGGAAGACCTCGCGCGGCGTGCCGACCTGACGGATCCGGCCGCCCTCCATGACGGCCATCCGGTCGGCCATGGCAAGCGCCTCCGCCTGGTCGTGGGTGACGAACACCGTGGTGACGCCGAGGGACTTCTGCAGCTGCTTGAGGAAGGTGCGCGCCTCCAGGCGGAGGCGGGCGTCGAGGTTGGACAGCGGCTCGTCGAAGAGGAACACCTGCGGGTGGCAGGCGATGGCCCGGGCCAGGGCGACCCGCTGCTGCTGCCCGCCCGACAGCTGAGCCGGTCGTCTCTCCATCAGTGCCGCGAGACTCAGCCCGTCGGCGGTCTCGAGCGCCCGGGCGCCCCGCTCCTCGCGGCCCATCTTCCGGATCCGCAGCGGGTAGGCGATGTTGTCGGTCACCGTCATGTGCGGGAACAGGGCGTAGTCCTGGAACACCATGGCCACGTCACGCTCGCCCGGCTCGATGGTGGTCACGTCACGTTCGCCGATGTGGATGCCGCCCTCCGTGGCGACCTCCAGGCCCGCAAGGGTGCGCAGCAGGGTCGTCTTCCCGCAGCCCGAGGGCCCGAGCAGGGCGAAGAACTCGCCGTCGGCGATCTCGAGGTCGACCCCGTCGACGCCGCGGACGCCGTTGGGGTACTCCTTGACCAGCCCGGTCATCGTCACGGATGCCATCAGCCCTTGATTCCTCCCTGGAAGGCGAAGCCGTACCGGCGGTTGACGAACAGGTAGAGCGCCACCACCGGCACGGAGTAGACGAGCGCGAAGGTGGAGATCAGCGCGAAGTTGGGCTGCCCACCGGCGTCGTAGAACGTGTACATGACCACGGCCGCCGGTTGCTTCGACGGGTTCGACAGCAGCACGTAGGGGACGAGGAAGTTGCCCCACACCTGCACGAGCGCCCACACACCGACGGTCGCCATGCCCGGCCGGATGACGGGCAGCACGACATGCCGCAGGATCTGGCTCGGCGAGGCGCCGAAGACGCGCGCCGACTCCTCGTAGGACCGCGGGATGGAGTCGACGAAGTCCTTGAGCATGAACACCGCTGCAGGCAGCAGGCCGCCGCTCATCACCAGCACCACCCCGACCTGCCGGTCGATGAGGCCGAGCTGGAAGAGCATGAGGAAGATCGGCACCATCGCCGCCGTGCCGGTGACGATCGAGCTCAGCAGCAGCAGCGCGTAGAGCAGCTGGTCGCGGCCGGGGATCCGGACCCGGCTGAGGGCATAGGCTGCCAGTGCCGAGAGCGCGATGACCAGCACCGCCGAGCCCACCGCGAGGACCAGCGAGTTGCGGATCGAGGGCCAGGTCTGCGGGTTGGCCAGCAGGTCCTCGAAGTTGGCGAGGGTGAAGCCCGACAGGCTCGCCCGGTAGGACGGTGCGGGCGAGAACGGCGTGAGCACCAGCCACAGGAGCGGGAGGGCGAAGAAGACGACGAGCAGGCACAGCGCGGCATACGTCACGGCCTTCCCGGCGACGAGCCACACCGCTGCCCGGGCGGCGCCGGGACTGGTCGCGGTGCTCATGACGCTGCCTTCTCACGGGTGCGCAGCAGCCGGATGTAGGCCACCGCGATGACGAGGTTGGCCAGGAGCAGCAGCAGCGAGATGGCCGAGCCGTAGCCGAGCTGGCCGCCGATGATGGCCTCCTTGTAGATGTAGACGGGCAGGATCTCCGACTCCCGGTTCGGCCCTCCCCCGGTCAGCAGGTAGGGCGAGAAGTCGTTGAAGGTCCACAGGGTGATCAGCAGCGTGTTCGTGAGCACGTGCCGCTTGACGGTCGGGAGCACCACGTCGCGCAGCTGCTGCCACCGGCTGGCGCCGGCCATCCGGGCCACCTCGAGGTGCGAGCGCGGCACGGTGGCGAGCGCGGCGGTGTAGAGCAGCATCGAGAACGCCGTGCCGCGCCAGATGTTGAAGATGACGATGACCGCCATCGGGTGGTCGAGTGCCCATGCCATGTCGGTGGTGCCGAGCAGCGCGTTGAGGGTGCCGTTGCGGCGGTCGAGCAGAGCCTGCCAGAGGAAGGCCACGACCGAGCCGGGCAGGATCCACGCCAGCAGGACGAGCACGGTGACCGTGGCGCGCACCGCTCGCCGGGCGCCGCTGAGGAACCACGCCAGGGCGAAGCCGAGGACGTTCTGCCCCAGCACCGCCGAGCCGCCGACGAACAGCAGGGTCAGCCAGAGCGACTTCAGGAACGCCGGGTCGGACAGGGCGCTGGTGTAGTTGCCGAGCCCGACGAAGACGGGGGCCTGCGCACCGGTGCCGGTGAGGCTGTACTCGAGGAGGCCGAGGTAGAGCGTCCAGGCTGCGGGGAAGACGAGGAACACCCCGACCAGGACCATCGCCGGCGCGACGAACGCCATGGCGCGGCCCCGGCCGAGACCGACGACGTCGCTGTCGTGCCGGGCGCGGCGTCGGCGGGTCGTCGAGGACCCGCCGGGCGGGCCCGGAGCGGTCTCCGGGGCCGGCCGGAGGTCAGCTGTTTGCGACGCGGTCTGCACCAACGGCCTTCTCCAAGGACGACGCGAAGGTCTTCGCGGCCTCGTCGGGGCTCTTGCCCGAGACCACGTCGGCGGTGGCCTGCTGGATGGCGAGCGAGACCTCGTTGTACTTCTCGTCGGACGGCCGGTAGGTCGTCAGCGGCAGGACCTCGGAGGAGATGAAGCTCAGCAGCGGGTCGTCCTTGAGGGTCTCGGCGTTGACGTCCGCGCGCGCCGAGATGCGGATCTGGGCCTTCGACAGCTCGGTCTGCATATCCTTCGACGCCATGAAGGCCATCAGCTCCCACGCCTGCTGCGGGTACTTCGTCTTCGGGTTGAGCATCCAGCCGGCACCGCCGGAGCCGCTGACGAAGTCCTGCCCGTTCACGCCCGCACCGGGCTGCTTCGCCGGGATCTTGGCCCAGCCGACCACCTCGTTGCGGTCGGGCATCGACGTGGTCGCGCAGTTCTCCTTGTCGGGGCAGATGACCGAGCGCCAGAAGTAGTCGCCCTCGGCGAGGATGCCGATCTTGCCCTTGCTGAACTCGGCGAAGGACTGGTCGCGCCCTGCCTTGTCCTGCTGCATGCGGGGGTCGCCGAGGCCGGTGCCGTAGAGCTTCTCGTAGAAGCCGAGGACGTCCTTGACACCCTGCGTGCTGCCCTGCCACTTGCCGCTGGAGTCGTCGTAGAGCGGCTTGCCGGTGCCGGCCAGCAGCGGCAGGAAGCCCTGGGCCGTGGTGGCCTCGCCCATGGGGACGCCGGCATTGATCTGGATGGGGGTGACGCCCTTGACCTTCTTGAGGGCCTCACCGGCGGCGAAGATCTCGTCCCACGAGGTCGGCTGCCAGTCGGTGGGCAGGCCCGCCTGGGCGAAGAGCTTCTTGTTGAAGTACAGGACGCGACCGTCGGTGCCGTTCGGGATGCCGTAGAGCTGGTCCTTGTAGGTCAGGTTCTGCTGCACGGCCTCGGAGATCTGCGACCAGCCGTCCCAGCTCTTGGCCTTCTCGCCGACCACGTCGTCGAGCGGCTTCACATAGCCCGCGCTGGCCAGCTCCCCGAGCCAGATGCCGTCTGCGGCAAAGACGTCCGAACCGCTGCCGGTCTTGAGGTTGAGCTCGAGCTTGGTCTTGTACTGCTCGTCCTCGACACCGGCGCCGTTGAACGTGACCTTGGCGGTCACGCCCTTGGCCTTCTGGGCCTCGACGAACGCGGGGATGACCTTCTCCGAGATCCAGCTCGCCTCGGCCGAGTTCTTGCCGCCCACGACTCCGTTGGAGCTGATGACGAGCGTGACCTCCTTGGCGTCTGCGTTGGCATTGGGATCGCTGGCGTCCTCGGCGCTCTTGGCTCCGACGCACCCGGAGAGGGCGACGGCGGCGGCCAGGCCGGAGACGACGAGGGTGGAGCGGGACGGTAGACGCATCGAGCAGACCTCCGCAGGCAGGTGTCGCCGGCGCCGTGACGCCGACCGCGGATCCCCCTTGACCCGCGGCCACGACCCTGCCACAGAGTTTTCTCGCGGTCTACGGTGACTTGCTGTCAGTTTGTCACCGCGGGTGGGCGCAGCGGTGCTCAGAGCAGGGCGCGCAGGGCGGCGTCGGCCTCGGAGGTCACGGGGTCCTCGAGGTCGGCGACATAGACCGCGTATGCCGTGCGGGCCGGGTTCGAGCGCAGCTCGGCGAGGACGTGGCGCCAGGCCGCGAGGTTCGGGTGGTCGACCGTGGTGCACGCCTCAGCGGGCTCGAGTGCCTCGGCCGCCGCCTCGAGCTGGGCACCGGTGAGCTCGAGGGTCGCCGTGGAGCCGTCGTGGCCGAGCACCTTCGCCAGCACCACGGCCGGGAGGTTGTGAGCGCCCCCGGGGCGGTTGACGTGGGGGAAGTCCGGCTCGGGCGAGCTCGACGCGGAGCTGATGCCGACGGCATACGCGGTGGGGGCCTGCCAGCCGGGGATCGTGGCGGCGACCTGCTCCTTGATCGCCTTCAGGCCCTCGGGTGTGCTCCAGTCCGGTGCGCTCATGCCCCCATCCTGCCCCGGACCGACCACCGGGGCGCGAGCCGGCAAGGCCCGCGCCCCGGCGCGTGAGGTCAGGGGTTGACCGAGGTGGAGGCGGTCTTGAAGGTGCCGAAGTAGCCGTACGCCCGGTCGTCGGCGTCGTCGTCGAAGCCCATCGCGCCGATGGTGCCCGACAGGGCGCCCTCGCGTGCGGTCTCGGTGCGCCGCGTGGTGAAGCGGTTGCCCTGGTCGTCGGTGTACTTGTCGTAGACGGTGCTGGTGAAGGTGCCGCCGAAGCCGGTCCAGGTGATGTTGGCCATGGGCTGGGCCGTGGTGCCGCCGTCGTGGTTGGCCACCTCGAGCGGGCCGGTGAGCGTGGCCTTGCTGAGCTTGCGGTCGACGGTGAGCGTGGCCGGCCCGGCGCTGTAGAGGTAGCGCTGCGACTCCATGGCGCACTCGCTCTCCGGGGGCTCCTCGCCGTGGCCACCGCCGAACATCGGCGGCAGCACACCCTCGGGGCACGTCCAGTCGGTGATCTCACCGAAGACCATCGGGTTCCTGTCCCCCTCGACCCGCAACCAGCCCACGTGCGCGTTGCCGCCAACCCCCGGAAGCTCGCCCATCTCGAGCCAGGTGGTCTCGGCGAACGAGCCGCTCGAGCGCTCGGTCCAGCGGGTGCCTGCCTGGGCCGGGGCCGCGGCGAGCGCCAGCGGCACCGCAGCGACAACTGCCGCTGCAGCAATCTTGGTGGTGAGCGACATTCGCGTTCCTTTCATCGTGCCCAGCGATCGTCGGGCAGTGGGCTCCGCCGGGGCGGCGGAGGGTTCTCGGGTGCGGTGGCGAAGGCGTGTCGGGTCAACGGCGCCCGCCACGCGCACTCACTTCCGGGTGCGCAGGCGGGCCAGGACGAGGGCGCCGACGTGGTCGCCCTGGGCCTTGCCGTTCTCGATGCCCATCGGGAAGTGGATACCGCCGTAGAGCCGCGACTGGGCGGCCTCGTTCGCGGCGTGGTGGAAGGAGTCGAACGAGCGGGCGGGCAGGCCCCGGTCACGGTGGCTGTCGTCGACGTAGGCGAAGCTTCCCAACATCTCGGTCAGGACCGTGGAGGCCGCCCGCGAGGCGACCGAGTGGCCCGAGGTGTACTCCGGGAACTGGGGGCTGTTGACGAAGGTGACCCACTCGGGGTCGATGTGACGCCGCACGTAGGTGCTGGGCCGCAGCAGGTTGAAGCGGTACTTCCAGGTCCAGCAGTTGAGGAAGGCGTCGTGGAGGGTGACGCCGAGACGCGCGTAGGCCTCGAGCGTGTCGGCCAGCGACAGGCCACGGGCCCGGGCGACCTGGGCGACCGTGAGCATCCAGTGTCCGGACGGCAGGCCCGACAGCAGCGGGTTGTCGGTCCAGAACCGTGCGATGGCACGCTGCTCGTCGGTGAGCGTCTTCGAGGTCTGGTAGACCGTGTCCGCCTGCTGCCAGAACGCCGACCCCGGCTCGGTGGAGAAGGGGACGTGGTCGATCGGACGCACCTCGTCGGCGCTGCGCAGCACCATGGGGCGGACCTGCGACCAGTAGGGCTCGACGGCCGGACGGTAGTTGGGGTGCGTCGGCTCCCACAGCGACTCACCGACCGGCGGCGTGTAGGCGCGGCCCGCGATGGCGGCGCTGCCGTCCTCGGCCAGCCACCGCGCGATGGCCCCGCCGACCGCCTGCCCGTGGCGGAGGGAGTTGGCAACGGTGCCGCGGTGCACCCCGGCCGCCCGGCGCTGGGCCACCTGCACGGCGTGCAGGGCGTCGAGGGTGTCACGGTTGGCCTGCGCGGCGGTGGCGTAGACGGCCCGGGCGACGGCGAGCGCCGAGGCCGAGAGCGCGACAGGCCAGTCGATGGCTCCACTCGGTCGAGGCAGCGGGCCGAGCGCGGTCAGCTGGCCGCCGAGGGAGCGGTGCCGCGGCATCCCGCCGACACAGGCCTCGTACATGGCCAGGGCGAGGTAGTGGTAGCAGCGCGCCGCCTGGGTGGGCGAGGGACCCTCCCGCCAGGTCAGGTCGTAGCAGGTCTGGACCCACGCGCTCGCCCACTCCGGCGAGAGCCGCTCCACGGCCGCCTGCGGACCAGCCGCGGCGTCGGCCGCCGCCGGAGCGGCGCCCCAGGTCGCGGCGCCGAGCGCCGTGGCACCCAGTGCGGCCCCGCCGGCGATGAAGACCCGGCGCGACGGCTGCCCCGCACCAGCGCATGACTGAGCTGCACGACCCATGTCGCGTTCCCCCTGCTTCCCCCTCGGATGCTGATGGCACCGTTGCCCCCGCCACCCGTTGAGACGCGAGTATGGGGCCGGAGGTTGCCTCCGCGTGGGAGAAAATGGGGATTCGCTTACCCGGCGCCAACGCCCGTCGCCACCGTCCACGAACGGAAGCCGGCTCGAAGACCTCGAATCAGGCTGTGGCAGAAGGGAAGGCGTCGCGCCAGGCGCGGATCTCACCACCGGGGGTGACGACGGAGGTGGCCGCGAGCATGGCGTGGCCCACGGCGCGGGTCACGCAGTCGCCGGCGGCCGCCATCAGCTCGTAGATGCCCGGCAGATCGGGCGCCGGTCGCTCCCCCGTCGCCAGCGTGAACAGGGTGTCGCCGTCGAGCAGCGTATGCACGGGGTTGACCGCCCGGGCCAGTCCGTCGTGGCCGAGGCCGCTGACCTTCTGGCACTCGGCCTTGGTCAGCGTGGTATCGGTCGCGATGACGCCGATGGTCGTGGCCATGCCCGGCGCCAACGGCGCGCGGTGCGCCTCCTCGGCCGCCCGGGCCCTCGCCGCCTCGACCTCCGCGAGCGCCGGCACCCCGATGCCCGCGAACTCACCGGGCAGCCCGTGGCGCGCCGCGAGCAGCTCGCCGGTGTCGGGGTGCACCGGCAGGCCCCAGGCGTTCACGGCCACCAGGGCCGCAACCGTGGTGCCGTCGCCCAGCACCGCGCTCGCCGACCCGATCCCGCCCTTGAGGCCGCCTGCCCGCGCCCCGGTGCCGGCCCCGACGCAGCCCTGCCGCACCGGACCGGCGTCGGCGTCCTCGCAGGCGGCGCGCCCCTCCTCGGCCCCGGGGTGGTTTCCGAACTCGCCGCCCCGGCCGAGGTCGAAGAGCACGGCTGCCGGCACGATCGGGACCACGTCCCCCGGCTCGCCCATCGGCCAGCCCGTGCCCGCGGCATACAGGTGCTGGCAGACGCCGTCGGCGGCGGCGAGCCCGAAGGCGCTTCCGCCGGTCAGCACGATCGCGTGCACGCGGTCGACGAGGTTGCGCGGGTCGAGCAGGTCGGTCTCACGGGTGCCGGGGCCTCCGCCGCGCACGTCGACCCCCGCAACGGCCCCCTCCGGGCCGGGAAGCACGACGGTGGTGCCGGTCAGCCAGCCGTCGGCGGTGCGGGTGGCGTGACCGACCCGTATGCCGCCCACGTCGGTGAGCGTGTTGGTGGGGCCGGGACGCACGGGCACTCAGCCGTCCAGGTCGGGACTCGCGTCGATGACGCAGAAGCGGTTGCCGTCGGGGTCCTCGAGCACGACGTAGTCGTACGGCTCGTCGGGATAGGGCCAGTGCTCCACGCGGCGGGCCCCCAGCCCGACCAGCCGCTCGACCTCGGCGGCCTGGTCGTCGGCGTAGAGGTCGAGGTGGACGTGCGGCACCTCGGCCGGGCGGGTCTCGCCGAGGTTCAGGGAGAGGTTCGGGCCGCCGCCGTCGCGTGGCTGGAGGATCACCCAGTCGGGCTCGGGCTCGTAGAGGGGCTCGTAGCCCAGGGCCCGCGACCAGAAGGCCGTCGCGGCAGGCACGTCGCTGACGTTGACCACCACGGAGCCGATGCGCAGCCCGCTCACCGGTCCGGCCCGCCCGCTCCCAGCCGGAGCTCCATGAGGTCACCGGTGTCGGCCAGCCCAACCCGCTCGCAGAGCGACCTCGTGTGCCGCCCGGGTCGCATCTGCAGGGCCGAGAGCCCCTCGGCGCGGGCCCAGTCCCGGGCCGCGGTGAGGAGCAGCTCCCCGATCCTGCGGTTGCGGAACCGCGGGCGCACGAAGAACTGCTCGACCATGAGGCTGCCGCCGCTGCCGCGGTCACCCGGCCAGGGCAGCGGCCGGTGGCGGGTGGTCAGGAGGTAGCCGGCGTGCTCCCCGCTGCACTCGGCAACCCAGACGGGGTGGTCGGCCGCGGCCGCGAGCCAGGCGAAGGCGAACCGGTCGAGGAACCCCGGCTCGGAGGGGGCACCGCGGTGCCGGGCGCACTGCAGCGTCAGCGCAGCGACGACGAGGGCGTCGTCCGGCGCGGCCCGGCGCACCGACGGCTGCGGCGCCTGCTCGGCCACCTGCTCGCTCACCCCCGAAGTCAAGCACGCGGGGCGCAGCCGTGCCCGGCATACGGGCTCGGGCCAGCCGCGTCACCGCCGCGGACGGACAGCACGACGCCCGTGCAGTCGATCCTGCACGGGCGTGGTGGTCCGGGGGCTGCGCGGCGCCGCAGCGGAGGGCTACAGCTGGATGCCGAGGCGGCGGGCCGAGCGGGCCCGCTGGCGCGAGGCACGCAGCCGGCGCAGGCGCTTGATCAGCATCGGGTCGGCCTCGAGGGCCGCGGGGTTGTCGATGAGGGTGTTGAGCACCTGGTAGTAGCGGGTGGCGCTCATGTCGAACAGCTCGCGGATCGCCTGCTCCTTCGCGCCGGCGTACTTCCACCACTGGCGCTCGAAGGCGATGATCTCGCGGTCGCGCTCGCTCAGCTCCGCGGCGGCGCTGCTGGTGCCCTGCTCGTGTGCGGCGTTCACTCTCGACCCTCGACCCTGTCGTTTTCCCCGGCGTTGCGCGGGCAACTATACGGAGGGAATCACACGCTTGTCATTCCGCTCTCGAAGACTCGCAGGCGGGGTTCCGGGCGGGAAACCTCCCCCGTCACACCAGTCCCAGAGGTGTCTTGCGACCCCTCCGGTCAGGCCATGGTGTCGAGGATGGCGGTGATGTCGTCCTCGGAGGTGTTGGGGTTGACGACGGCGAACCGGGTCAGCGTCTCCCCGTCGTGGGACGTCGGCACCACGAAGGCGAACTCCTCGGCCAGCAGTCGGTCGGACCACTCCTGGTACTGCTGCGGCGTCCAGCCCAGCCGGCGGAAGACGACGACGGAGAGGTCGGGCTCGCGCACCACCTCGAGGTAGTCGCGGCGGCGGATCTCCTCGGTGGCGAACCGGGTCACCGCGAGCGTCCGCTCGATGGCCTCGGTGTAGGCGCGCGTGCCGTGAGTGGCCAGGGAGAACCAGAACGGCAGGCCGCGGGCCCGGCGGGTCAGGCCCACGGCGTAGTCGGTGGGGTTCCACTCCGGGGCCTCGGTGAGCACGTCGAGGTAGGACGCCTTCTGGGTGTGTGCGGCCCGGGCCCACGCCGGCTCGCGGTAGATCAGGGCGCAGCAGTCGAACGGCGCGAACAGCCACTTGTGCGGGTCGACGATGAACGAGTCGGCCAGCTCGATGCCGCGGTAGCGCTCGCGCACCGACGGCGCCGCGAGCCCCGCTCCCCCGTAGGCGCCGTCGACGTGGAACCAGATGCCGAACTCGTGGCACACCTCGGCGACCGAGGCGAGGTCGTCGATGATGCCGAAGTTGGTCGTGCCACAGGTGGCCACGACCGCGAAGAACGTCTCGGGCCCGTGGGCGAGGAGCACCTCGCGCAGCCGGTCGCCGGTCAGCCGCCACTGGTCGTCGACGTGGACGCCGACCATCTCGGCGTCCATGACCTGGCACGCCGAGTCGATCGAGGAGTGGGCGGCCAGCGTCGCCGCCACGCGCCACGGCCGGGCGCCCGCGCCGCTGCGCCCCTCGAGCCTGGCGCGCGCCCGGGCCTTCTCCCGCGCGGTGACGAGGGCCGAGAGGTTGCCGATGGTGCCACCGGGGGTGAACACCCCGCCTGCCCCCTCCGGGAACCCCGCGAGGTCGGCGAGCCACCGCAGGGCCTGGTTCTCGGCGTAGACCGCTCCGGCGCCCTCGAGCCACGAACCCCCGTAGATGGAGGAGGCGCCGACGACGAGGTCGAACATCGCCGCCGCCTCGGTCGGGGCGCACGGGATGAAGCTGAGGTAGCGCGGGTGGTCGGTGGAGATGCAGGCCGGCGCGAGGTCCTCCTCGAACAGCTTCAGCGCCGCCAGGCCCCCGATGCCGTCAGGGGTGATGGTCTGACCGGCGATGCGGTCGAGCTCCTCCTCGCTGCGCGGGCCGTCGAGCGGCACCGGGTCGAGCTTCAGGCGGTCCTCCGCGTACTTGAGGACCGCCTGGCCGAGGGCGTGGAGTGACTCGTCGTGGAACCCGTGCACGCCGTGGAGTCTAGGCCCGGACGCACCGCCGGAGGACCACCCGCCCGAGGACCACCCGCCCGAGGCTCACCCGCCGTCGATCACACCGGGGTCACGCCGTGGTCACGACCCGAGGATCTTCGCCTTCTGGGCGGCGAACTCCTCGTCGGTGAGGATGCCCTGCGCCTTGAGCTCGGCGAGCTCCTTCAACTGGGCGATGGTGTCGCCACTGCTCGCCGGCGCCGCGGCTGGCGGTGGCGGCGCGGCCGCGGCCTGCTGGTCGGCGTAGGCCTGCTCCCGCTGGGCGTAGATGTTGGCGTCGCGTGTGGCGTACTTCTCCGCCTGGCGGCGCTGCACGCGTCCGCTGACCGCCGTCGCCGTTCCGGCGACGACCGCCGTGCGGGCGACTCCTCGCAACAGTCCTGGCATCGCGTCCTCCTCAGGCGCTCTCGGCACTCTCAGTGCCCTCGATGGCCTCCAGGGCCTCCATGACGACCGGCGCGGGGATGCGCGCGCTCGCGATGAGCTCGCCACCACTGTTGCGCGCAGCGGCGACGAAGGGGATGGCCCAGCTGTTCTCGTAGACGATGAGGGCGGCCACCGTGCCCGCCCGCATGGCCGACGACGCCTCGTCAACGTCGTCGTCGCCGAGGAGCCCGCTGCGGGCGCCGGAGAAGTACGCGAAACCGTCGACCCCGGAGGGGTCGCCGAGCTCGAGCACCTCCACCGAGCCGTCCTCGTTCTTGCTGATCACCAGCAGGTCGTAGAGGCGGATGATGCCGCGCTCGACCAGGTCGAGCAGCGCCTGGCTCGCCTCCCCCGTGAGCTGGTCACGGGGGAACTCGAGGAGGACGAAGTCGACGGGGCCATGGACGTCGGACGACGCGGTCGTCGGTTCGGTCGAGGTCACGGTGACCTTCCTTTCGGTCAGTTGTGGGAGGGCTCCGCTACTTCCCAGCCGGCATCTCGCCCGCCTGCAGGACGTCACGACCGTGCATGGTGACCGCCCAGATGACGAACACGTTGAAGGCGATGACCGTCAGGCTCCAGATGGGGTAGTACGGCATCCACAGGAAGTTGGCGATGATGCTCAGCGAGGCCACGATGACGGCGACGGTGCGCGCCCACGTGGCACCCTGGAACAGGAAGAAGCCCGCGGTGGCGACGACCGCGCCGAGCACCAGGTGCGCCCAGCCCCAGCCGGTCATGTCGAAGGTGAAGACATAGTCCTTGCCCACGACGAAGAACTCGTCGTTGACCAGGGCGACGATGCCCTGGATGGCGTGGAAGACGCCGCTCATGATCATGAGAATTCCGGCGAAGACGGTCACGCCCACGGCGCCCGCGCTGTATTCGCGGGTACTGGCCGTGGCCCGACCCGGAGTGGTGGTAGCCATGGTGGCCTCCGTCCGATGCGCGCGCGTGATGCGCGCTGGGTTTCACTGACACTGCTGTTGTATGCCGCGCCGCCCCGGGCCGCCTCACCCCTGTGGGGTGAACTGGGCTCGTCAGGGCAGAGGCTGGGACTTGTCGCTGAGCTGCAGCTGCCGCTCCTGGGCCGACTCGGGCTCGCCTGCACCGGGCTGGACGGCCGCACCCGCGTCGGCCGACCCGGCCCCGGCGGCAGCACCCTCACCGGTGCCGGCACCGCCCTCGGGGGCCGGCGGAGTCGCAAGGAACTCGATGAGCGCGAGCGCGACGGCGACCACGACCGCCGTCACCAGGACGACCGTCACTGTGGGCCGGGTCCAGAACAGCAGGACCAGGCCGGCGACGATGAAGGTGCCCAGGCGCAGGGCCCTCCTCCGGCTCCAGGCCCAGACCCCGAAGCGACCGGTGTGCCAGCCGGCTGCCTCTGCGCCGGTGCGGGCCGAGCCGATCCCGTGGGTCAGCGTCGAGCGGGTCCGGGAGGCCGCGGTGGACGGGCCCAGGAGGAAGGCGGCCAGGGCGGCGAGGAGCCCGGCCACGGCCAGGGCCCGGGCGCCGGTCCGCAGGAAGCGCACCAACGTGTCGAAGACGTTGCCGGCAGCCTGCTCGTCCAGCACACCGCCCGGCAGGGCGTTCACGTAGGCCGCCCGGGCCAGGGCCAGGCCCACCCCGAAGAGCAGCAGGGCGCCGACGACCCCCAACGACCCCCGCAGCACGGCGCGCCGGCGGTCCCGCGCGAGGAACACACCCCCGGCGAACATCGCCAGGGCGATGACGGGGAGCCAGACGCCCAGGGTGTTCAGGAGCCGGTAGGCGCCCTGGGCGTTGGTGATGGTCTCGGACTGGACCAGGACGAACGACCGGTCGACCGTGGGCACGCGCTCGGCGAGGGTGAACCCCTCGCTGACGAGGCGCTGCTTCACCTGGTCGATGATCGGCGCGAGGTTGAGGGTCACGGTGTCGCCCTGGGCGCTCACCGCACCGCCCTCGTTTCCCTCGAGCAGGTTCACCAGCTGCTCGTGGGCCACGGTGTTCACCCGCTCCCACAGCTGCGCGAACTGCGGGCTCTGGACGAGCCGGGTGATCTGGGTCCGCGTGAAGCTCTCGACACCGTTGGTGATGGGCACGGCCAGGCCGGGCAGCACCGCGGCCACGCGAGGCGGCACGTTCTCCTGTTGGGCCAGCGTCTCCAGCGTCTCGCGGGTGAAGGTCTCGATGTCGAGACCCTCGAGCACCGCCCGGGTGACCTCGTCGGCCACCGCGGCCTGCACGGCCGGGTCCTCCGCCAGCGGCGCCACGGTCTGCACGTACTGCTCGGTGTCGGAGACCTGCGTGCTCGCCCAGACCGCCGTCACCGACAGCGGCGCCAGCACGCAGGCGAGCACGAGGAGCAGCGCGGACCCCACGGCATACCAGGCGGAGCGCTTGTGGTCCCTGGCCAGGTGGGCCGACCCCCTGGCGGTGCTGAGCTCACCCTCGAGCTCGGCGACGCGCGCGCGCAGGCGCTCGACCTCAGTGGTGTCGTCCATGGCACAGCCTTCTTCCAACGCGTCGGTCTGGTGCAACTCCACCGTCACCCCGGAGTCCTGCCCCGACATCACCCCGCCGGGGTGATGCCCTGCACCGACCACCCGCCCGATGGTGAGGACATGAGAAGGACCACAACCGTTGCCGCCGCCCTCGTCTGGCTCGCGCTGGTGCCCGCGGGGCTCGCAGGCTGCGGGGGCGCTGAACCACCCGCCTTCTGCCAGGACCTCGACGCGCTCGCGGCGTCGATGAACGCCCTGCGCGAGACCGACGTCAGCGCCGAGAACGCGGACGACGTCAAGACCAAGCTCCAGGCCATCGGCGACGACCTCAACCAGCTGACGGACACCGCCAAGCAGCAGTTCGAGGCACAGATCAGCGAGGTGAAGAAGCAGGCCGCGGAGCTGCAGACGAGCTTCGGCGCCGCGACGGCGGCTCCGTCCGAGGACTCGGTCGCGGCGGCGCGCAGGGACGTCGGCGAGCTGAAGAACGCCTTCCTCGACCTCGAGGCGGCCCTGCAGGCCAGCTGTTGACCTGCGCGACGGCGAGCAAGCCCTCGAAGTCACCCCTCGCAGATGAGGTGAGACCACGGGCGCGACATCACACTTCGAGGTGAGAGAGCCCTCTCTCGCGAGGCCTTGGCATTTCACAGATAGGAGCCTGGAATGGATTTCTGGGACGTTGTGTGGTTCATCATCATCAGTTTCGCGTTCGTGGCCTACCTGATGGTCATGTTCTCGATCCTCACGGACCTGTTCCGGGACCGCGAGACCGGCGGCTTCGCCAAGGCTGTGTGGGTCATCGCCCTGATCTTCGTGCCGTTCCTCACCGCACTGATCTACCTCGTGGCCCGTGGCCGCAGCATGGCGGATCGGTCCATGAAGGAGGCCCAGTCGCTGCAGCAGCAGCAGGAGGCCTACATCAAGGAAGTCGCCGGCAAGGCCACCCCGGTCGACCAGGTCGCGCAGGCCCGGCGGATGCTGGACGCAGGGGAGATCTCCCAGGCCGAGTACGAGCGCCTCAAGGAGAAGGCCTTGGCCTGATCCCGGTCCTCAGGCTCCCAGCGAGGCTCCCGCGCCCCGGTGCGCGGGAGCTTTCGTCTCTGCCGGCACGCGGTGAGGCGCACGTCGTCCTCGTAACGACACGTGTCCGCCGCTGCCAACAGTCATACCGATGGCGCAGGCGCTTCTCATACATGCGGACCAGGGGCATCCCTGACCTAGTCCTGATGCATCCCCTCCCTAGTGCTCATGGTCCACCCCGCGGCAGCCGCCTAGCCTGAAGTCGCAGGCGTCGTCTTGACGTCCCATCCACTGAAGCAGGCGGGGGAGAAGGACCCATGGTGTGATGCCTTCGAGGCCGAAGAAGACCGGGTCGAGCTCGAGCACCGCCACACGGTCACTGCTCTCGGCAGCCCGGTACGGCATACCCGGGCTGCCCTCACCTCACGTCGCCCGGCCCCGCCTGCTGTCCGCCTTGGCGGCCTCCGAGCACACCCCTCTGACGCTCGTCAGCGCGCCCGCGGGAACCGGCAAGACCACCCTCGTCGCGGACTGGGCGCGCCAGCGCCTGCTGCGGTCCCCGACGGCATGGGTGACCTTCGACGACGGTGGCGACTCGCTGTGGGTCGACCTCGTGCTGTGCCTGGGACGACTGGGCGTGCCCGTGCCACAGGTCCGCGCCGACGGCACCGGCACGACACGCCTCTCCCGGTCGCAGCTCACCACCCTGGCAGAAGGCATCGCGTCGGCACCCCAGCGCCTGACGGTCGTGCTCGATGGCTACGACCTCGTGCATCCCGACGAGGCCCGGGAGCTGCACTACCTCCTCGAGCACACCGCCGGCCGGCTGGGCCTGGTGCTGGTGACACGGGTCGACCCGGCGCTGCCGCTGTACCGGTACCGGCTGGAGGACTCCCTGGTCGAGCTGCGCGTGGCAGACCTGGCGTTCGACGACAGCGAGGCCGCCACCCTGCTCGGCCGTGCCGGGGTGGCGCTCGACGCGGAGGTGCTCCACGCCGTCAACACGAGGGTCCGTGGCTGGGCGGCAGGCCTGCGGTTCGCGGCGCGCGCCCTGGCCGGCCAGGACGACGTCGACCGGTCGGCGGCGTCGGCGGTCACCTCGGCCGTCGACATCAACGAGTACCTGGTGGGCGAGGTCCTGGACGTGCAGACCTCGGAGGTGCGCGACTTCCTGCTCGAGACCGCGGTGGCCGACGTGCTCTCGCCCGCCCTGGTCACCGAGCTGCGCGGGCCGGAGGCCCGCCACGTCCTCGCGGGACTCGGGCATCCCAGCACCTTCGTCGAGCCGGTGCCGGGGCAGCCCGGCTGCTTCCGCTACTACCCCTTCTTCAAGGAGCTGCTCCAGGCCCAGCTCGCCTACGAGCGACCGCAGCGCTGGGCCGAGCTGCACCGCACCGCAGCCACCTGGTGCGAGCGGGAGGGTCTGCCGGACCGCGCCCTGTCCCACCTCGCGGCCATCCACGCATGGCAGGAGGTCGCCGCCCTGATGGTGGCCGCCGACCGCGTCGCGGTGCTGCTCTCCGAGGGGGACCTCGCCGGACCCCTGTGGTCTGCGGCGACCCGGCTTCCCCGCGAGCTCGACGCGCCGGAGGCCTGTGCCGTCCGAGCCGCCGTGTCCCTGGTGCTGGGTGACGCCCACACCTGCGCCGGGGAGCTGGCCGCGGGCAGGGACGGGTTGCTCGCCGCGCCGACCGACGCTGCCAGACCCGCTCCCCCCGTGGTGGCGGCCACCCTCGCCGCCATCGACGTCGCCCGGGCGGCCATGGACGGGAGCGCCGACGAGGCGGCCGTGCTGGGCGAGGTGGCGGCGGAGGCCCTCGAGCACGCACGCCCCAGCTCACTGGGTGTCACCAACCCCGGCCTGGTCGCCCTGCTGGCACGGTGCCGCGGCCTCACGGCCATGCGTCGCGGCGACGCCCGCCGGGCGCGCGCCGTCCTGAACGAGGCTGCGGTCTCGGTCACCGAGGCCAGCGGTATGCCGTCCGGCATCCTCGCGGACGTCCTCGGGCACCTCGCCGTCGTGGACGTCCTGGAGGGTCACCTGGCGCGTGCCGCGCGGACCGCGGAGGACTCGCTGGCTCTCTCCGACGGCAAGCGGTCGGCCGCGGTCTGCCACGGTGAGGCCGCCGCCCACATCGCGCTGGGCGCCATCGCCCTCGAGCGGTGTCACGCCAAGGAGGCCCGTCACCACGTCTCCGTGGCCTTCACCTCCCCCACCCTCGGCGGGCACCCCCTCTGCAGGGCCCTGGCCGAGGCCGTGCTCGCCGGCGTCGAGCGCGCTGCCGGGAACCCCCAGGCGGCCCTGACCCGGCTCGACTCCGCCGCTGACGCGGCGGGGAGGACCGACCCGTGGCTGGCCGACCGGCTGCGCGTGGAGGCCGCACGGCTGGGCCTCGCCAGCGGCCGCACCGAACAGGCGCTGAACTCCCTCAACGCGGTCGAACACCAGGGCATGCCGCAGGCGGCGGCCGTGGCGGCCGTGGCCTTCGCCCAGATGGGGCAGCTCACGGCCGTGGAGGACCGGCTCTCGCACGTGCGGCACAACGACCCGAACCTGCAGACGGAGGTGATGGCGCTCCTGGCCGAGGGCGCGCGCGACCTGCAGCAGAACGCGCCGGTCCGGGCGCACGCCGCCTTGGACCGCTCGCTGCGACTGGCAGCCCCCGAGGGCATGAGACGGCCGTTCCGCGAGGGCGGGGCCCTGGTGCAGCGGCTCCTGTCGTCGGACCCGGTCGCCCTGCAGGAGCATGCCTGGCTCGCCCAGGGCCCGATCGGCGACCGCCCGGCGGGGGCGGCCCCCCACGCCTCGTCGCAGCACGCCGTGCTCCGGGCGTCGGAGGCTCCGGTGGAGGAGCTCACGGCGAAGGAGCTGGAGGTGCTCGCGCACCTCGCCGAGCTGCTCACCACGGAGGAGATCGCGGGGCGGATGTTCATCTCGGTCAACACGGTGCGCACTCACGTGCGGAACATCCTGCGCAAGCTCGCCGTCAACCGCCGCAATGCCGCCATCCGCCGTGCCCGTGAGCTGGGGCTGCTGGGGGACTCGGACGCCACCACCGCCAGCGCCTCCTGACCGTGCGGACCGCGACCCCGGGCCCCCCGGGCACCCATTCATCCTTCCCGGGTGATGCCGCTTCCTGGCCGCGCAGGTGTGCTGGACCAGTACGCAACGACGGGCGGGATGTGACGACGGCGATGACGGAACGGTCCTACGAGGTGCGGGTGGCCGGGCTGGTGCCCACCCAGGACCTGCTCGACGAGCTCGGCGACGTGGAGGTCGCCGAGCACGAGTTCCGCACGGTCCTCACCGGCCACTTCACCGACCAGGCTGCCCTGCACGCCTTCCTGCACCGGCTGCGCGCCTTCGGCCTCGAGGTGGTCGAGGTGCGTCGCCTCCCCGGCACCGAGTCGCCGGCCGGCGGGACGGCTGCGGAGGGGACGGCGGACGCACCATGACTCTGGGCAGCGACCTCACGCGCGAGCTGACGACCGGCACCTACGAGATTACCGTCGCAGGGTCGCTCGGCCCGGTGCTGCGCGCTGCCCTGCAACCGCTCGTCACCACCGCCTCGGGGCCGTGCACCACCCTTCGCGCCGCCCTGCGGCGTAGGGACGACATCGCCGACCTCGTGGCTCTGCTCGACGCCAAGGGCCTCGAGGTCACCCACATCTCGCTCGACGGCCCCTCCGCCGGCCGGGTGGCCGCGCACCGGACCTCGCCGCCGATCACCGCTCACCAAGACCGGGTGACGCGCGCCCGAGGGGCGAGGCGTGCACTGAAGAGGTGGCAGGCCACCGGTCGATGAGCGCAGCGCGCCAGCGGTTGCTTCGGGTGCTCGACCTCTTTCCGCCGCTGCGCCGACTGCTGTCGGAGCTGTCGCGGATCGAGCTGATGGACCGCTCGCTCGCGCTGGGGGCGCAGGCCCTGCTCGCCCTCATCCCCATGCTCATGGTGCTGGGCGCCTTCATGCCCGAGGCGTGGGTGCAGGGCGTGATGCAGCAGATGCGTGACGTCATCGGATTGCGTGAGGACGTCATGGAGCCGCTGCGGCAGGCTGCGCTGACCGAGCAGGCGTACCAGGCCGAGACGGGGATCGCAGGTCTCCTGGTCTCGCTCCTCTCGGCGTCCAGCTTCTCCCGGGCGCTGCAGCGGATGTACGCCCGCGCCTGGGAGCTGCCGAGCGACCGCGGGGTGCGGGCGCTCCGGAGCAGCCTGCTGTGGATCCTCGGGTGGCTGGTCGTGCTGCAGGTGACTGCGCTGCTGCTGCGGTCGATGACGGGCGTAGCCAGCACGGGGCTCCTGCGGAGCGTGGTGCAGCTGGCGGCCAACACCCTGCTGTGGTGGTGGACCTCACGGCTCCTTCTCGGCGCACGGGTGCCGTGGCGCAACCTGCTGCCGGGTGCGGTGCTCACCGCGGTGTTGATGTTGGCCCTCACCCGCCTGTCGGGGGTCTTCATGCCGGCCTTCACGCGCAGCAACCTCGACCAGTTCGGCCCACTCGGCGTCGTGTTCGCGGTCGGGTCCTGGCTGGTCGTCTTCGGTGGTGTCCTCGTGGTCGCGACGGTGGTAGGGCGTCTGCTCAGCCTGTGGTTGCTGCCGTCAGCGGGCGAGGCCGGCCGGGCCGTCGTCGGCGGACGGGGCGGGCATGCGGTCCCCGCCGTCGACGACACCCTCGGCCCCCGGCTGCCGCGTCGGGATCCCGCCCGTGAGGAAGAGGGCCGACAGGGCGATCAGGGACAGGGCGAACAGCGCGGCCCGAAGGCCGGCTAGTCGAGCCGCCGAGTTGTCCTCCATGACGGCCTGCGACGTCTGCGGGTCGACACCGGCGTCCTCGAGCCCGCTCTCGAGCTGGGCGTCGGAGACGAACGGCACACCGGCCGACAGCTCGACCTGAGCCTGCGACGACAGGTCTTCGGGGATCGCGGGGTTGCCCTGGATGTCGTTGAAGAACGAGGTCGTCAGCGCCGAGATGAGCACGGCACCGGCCAGCGCCGTGCCGATGGAGGCGCCGAGGTTGGTCACGGTGTTCTGCAGGCCGCCGATCTCGGCGCTCTGCTCGTCGGGCACCGAGGAGACGGTGACGCTGCCGAGCTGGGACGCGAGCGCCCCGATCCCCAGTCCAGCGAGCAGCAGCGGCGCGGTGACGACCTCGGGACCCGCCCCGAGCTCCAGGGCCCCCACCAACGTGGCGATCCCGGCAAAGAGCAGGAGGAAACCGATGCGGACCACTCGGCGGGGCGAGGCGTTGGGGAAGAACCTCGGGATGCCCACTGCGGCAGCCAGCAGCGTGACCGAGAGGGGGAGGATCCGCACCCCCGTGGCGACGGCGGACAGGCCCAGGGCCACCGAGAGGAACAGCGGCACGCAGAAGAACAGCCCAGCCTGGAGCAGGTACTGGAGGAAGAAGGAGGTGAGCCCTCCTCGCAGGAGACGGTTGCGGAGCATGCCCGGGTCGATGAGCGCGGCCTTCCCGGCGGCCAGCCGCCGGCGCTCCCAGGCCAGGAAGAACCACAGCACCAGCCCGCCGCCCAGAACGAGCCAGACCACCGGGGAGGTGCCCAGCCAGACGGGCGCGCCGGGCTTGGGGTTGACCAGGCCCCAGGACCCGGAGCGAAGGATGCCGTACACAACGAGGCCCAGACCGGTCGCCGACAGCGCCGTGCCCACGAGGTCGAGCTGCACCTCCGGGGAAGGCGGCACGTCCGCCATGCGGCGGGTGAGCACCAGGATGACGAGCACGATGAGCACCTCGCCGGCGAAGACCCACCGCCATGAGGCGTACGTCGTCATGAGCCCACCGATGAGGGGTCCGGCTGCCACTGCGACGGCACCGGACGCCGCGACCAGGCCGTAGGCCCGCGGGCGCTCGGAACGCCCGAAGTTGCTCGCCACGAGCGCGACGATCGCAGGCATGATGAGCGCTGCACCCATGCCCTCCAGCAGCGACCACCCGATGATCAGCACGGTCAGGCTGGGCGCGAGGGAGGTCGTGAGTGACCCGGCGCCGTAGACGACACAGCCGATCGCGAACGCCTTCTTGCGGCCGAGGATCTCGCCGATCTTGCCGCCCGTGATCATCAGGGAGGCCATGACCAGCGTGTAGAGGGTGATGGCGGTCTGGATGCCGGTCACCGTCGTGCCGACATCTTCGGCCACGGTGGAGATGGACACGTTCATGACCGAGCTGTCGAGGGTCATGAGGAACTGGGCCGACGACAGGGTGAGCAGCACCGTCCCGGCGGCGGCGGCCGCCACGGAGGGAGCCGGTGAAGGCGCGCTCGCGGAGCTCACCCCACCACAGTGGGTGCCTGTCCGGCGCCGGGGATCACCCCCGCGGGATGAGCGCGGAAGCGGGCAGCCCGACCACCGCGCGCAGCCCCTCCACCGTGTCGACCACGGCATCGGGCCCGGCGGCCTCCAGCGCCGCCGCGTCGACCGCTCCCCACGAGACCCCGATGGCCGCCATGCCCGCCGCCCGGGCCGCGGCCACGTCCACGGCGGCGTCGCCGACGTAGACGCACTCCGCCGGCTCGGCACCGAGCGCACGCATCCCGTGCAGGAGCGGGTCCGGCAGCGGCTTGTGCCGCTCGGTGTCCTCGAGGGTCGCCAGCAGGGGCACCAGTCCCTCGATGCCCACGCCGCGCATCGCCAGCAGGGCGGTCTCGCGGCGCTTCGACGTCACCACGCCGGTGCGAGCACCGGCGTGGTCGAGGTCGGTGAGCAGCGCGCTCACTCCGGGGTAGGCCCGCAGGAGCCGCTCGGTGTTGGCGATGTTCCACTCGCGGTACACCCGGTCGAGCTCCTCGGCGTGCTCCGGCGCAACGGCGGCGAAGCTCTCGACCAGCGGTCGCCCGATCCACGAGCGAATCTCCGCCTCGTCGCGCTCGGTGCCCATCACGGTGCGGAACGCGTGGTTGTAGGACGCGACGATGAGGCCGATGGTGTCGGCGAGGGTGCCGTCGAGGTCGAAGAGGACGACCGGCCAGCGCAGGGAGCTCACGCCGTGAACCCTAGATCGAGGCACCCGGCCACCGCTCATCGACTAGCCTCGATGCAATGGCCACCACCTCCGTCGACCACCCCCTCGACCGCCCGTTGCAGCGGGCGGAGGCCGAGGCGACGGCAGCCCTGCTCAAGGCCGTGGCCGACCCGGTGCGCCTGCAGCTGCTGAGCATCATCCGCAGCGCCGAGGGCAGCGAGGCGTGCGTCTGTGACCTGACCGCCGCAGTGGGGCTCTCGCAGCCCACGGTCAGCCACCACCTGAGAGTCCTCACCGACGCGGGGCTGCTCCACCGCGAGCGCCGGGGCACCTGGGCCTGGTTCCGCCTGGTGCCCGAGCGCCTCGACGACGTGGCCGCGATCTTCCGCTGACCCGCCCCCGCCCGCCTCCCGACGGGCGGTGTGCCGCGTGGCCGGCCACATGGCACACCCCCCGGTGGCGGCGCACGCGGGCGGTCTAACTTGGTGCCATGCCCACCCCCACCCTGGCCGACACCGTGCACCCGAGCTGGGCAACCGCGCTGGAGCCGGTGGCCCAGACCATCGCCGGGCTCGGCGCGTTCCTGCGAGAGGAGCTCGCCGCGGGACGCAGCTACCTCCCGGCGGGAGGACATGTGCTGCGCGCCTTCGAGAAGCCGCTCGAGGACGTGCGGGTGCTCATCGTGGGCCAGGACCCCTACCCCACCCCGGGCCACGCGGTCGGGCTGTCGTTCTCGGTCGCGCCGGACGTGCGCCCCCTCCCCCGCAGCCTGCAGAACATCTACACCGAGCTGTCCACCGACCTCGACGTCCCCCAGCCGACGACCGGTGACCTCTCGCCCTGGGCGGACCGCGGCGTGCTGTTGCTCAACCGGGTCCTGACCGTGCGCCCCGGCGCGCCCGCCAGCCACCGCGGCAGGGGCTGGGAGTCGGTGACCGCGCGGGCGATCTCCGCCCTGGTGGAGCGGGGCGGCCCCCTGGTCGCCATCCTGTGGGGACGCGATGCCCGCAACCTGGTGCCCCACCTCGGTGGGATCCCGTGCATCGAGAGCCCCCACCCGTCGCCGCTGTCGGCGCGCTCGGGCTTCTTCGGCTCCCGGCCCTTCAGCCGGGCCAACGAGCTGCTCCGCCTCCAGGGGGCCGACCCGATCGACTGGAGCCTGCCGTGACCGACCGGACCGACGCGCGCCGCGACGAGCC
The DNA here is from genome assembly GCF_029222705.1 of Knoellia sp. p5-6-4. NCBI lineage: Bacteria > Bacillati > Actinomycetota > Actinomycetes > Micrococcales > Intrasporangiaceae > Knoellia > Knoellia sp. p5-6-4. The sequence goes on along the minus strand of NZ_JARGZF010000001.1, from coordinate 2,249,907 downwards.
TGCCGGCACCGGCACCGAGCTGCCCGAGGCCACCCACCTGCCCGAGGCCGGGCGGACGTGGCGGCGCTACATCGCGATCGGCGACTCGTTCACCGAGGGGATGTCCGACCCGAACCCTGCGGAGGCGGGTCGCTACATCGGCTGGGCCGACCGGCTGGCGGAGCACCTGGCCCTGCTGGCCCGGGAGGCCGGGCACGACTTCGCCTATGCCAACCTCGCCGTCCGGGGACGGCTGCTCGCGGACGTGACCGGGCCCCAGCTCGACGCCGCCCTCGCGCTCGGCCCGGACCTGGTCTCGATGGTCGGCGGCGGCAACGACATCCTGCGCCCGAGGGCCGACCTCGACGCCATCGCAGCACGGCTCGAGGACGCCGTCGTGCGCATCCAGGAGGCCGGTGCCGACGTGCTGCTGGCGACGCCGGTCGACCCTGCCGACGCGCCCCTGATCCGGCACCTGCGCGGACGGCACGCCATCCACACGGCCAATATCTTCAGCATCGCCCAGCGGCGCGGGTGCTACGTCATCAACCAGTGGGGGATGCACGCGCTGCGCGACTGGCGGATGTGGGCCGAGGACCGGATCCACATGACCAGCGAGGGCCACCGCCGGGTCGCCCTGAGCGCGCTGTCGGCGCTGGGGCACCGCACCGACCGGGCCGACTGGACGACGCCGCTGCCCGACGCGCCGGTGCTGAGCCGCCGTGAGTGGGCCGCCGCGAACGCCGCCTGGGCCCGACAGCACCTCGCACCCTGGGTGCAGCGCCGGCTGAGGGGCGAGTCGTCGGGCGACGCTGTGGTGGCCAAGCGCCCTCGGCTGGAGCCGGTCCAGCCCCGCTGACCCTTCCGCGACGACCCGCGGTTTGACGCATCTGCGGCGTCTATGATCGATCCATGACGCATCTGCGGATCTCCGACGCCGCCGCCCTGCTGGGCGTCTCAGACGACACCGTGCGCCGCATGGTCGACTCCGGCCGCCTCGCCGCGCAGCGCGACACCTCGGGCCGCTTGGTCGTCGAGGGGGCCGAGCTCGCCGCGGTGGCGCAGGAGATCGCCACCCCGGCGCCGGTGGGGAGCGTCGCCGACGAGTCGGCCCGCAACCGGATGCGCGGCATCGTCACGCGCGTCGTCAAGGACCGGGTGATGGCGCAGGTGGAGCTGCAGGCCGGGCCGTTCCGGATCGTGTCGCTCATGTCGGCCGAGGCCGTCGACGAGCTCGGGCTCGAGGTGGGCAAGGTCGCGGTGGCGAGCATCAAGTCGACCCACGTCATCGTCGGGGTCCCCGCGTGAGCGCGTTGCCGTCGACGCCGGCGGGGGCCGGCCCCACCGGCCTGCGGGGCCGCAGCCCCTGGTGGCGTGAGGCGTCGGGCGCGGTGGCCGACCTCGGCGTGCTCGTGCCCATCGCGGTGACCCTGGTCGTGGCGAACCACCTCTCCGCCACCGCGGTGCTCCTGCCCGCCGCCGTCGGCTACCTCGTCGTCGCCACCGTCTACCGCCTGCCCGTGGCCGTCCAGCCGCTCAAGGCCTTCGGCGCCGCCGCGATCGCCGCAGGGGCGGGGGCCGACGTGATCGCGGCCGGCGCGCTCGTCATGGGCGCGGTCTTCCTGGTGCTCGGGCTCAGCGGCCTGCTCGACCGGGTGGCGCGGGTGTTCCCCACCCCGGTGATCCGCGGGGTTCAGCTCGCGGTCGGACTCACCTTCCTGAGGATCGCCTGGGAGCTGGTGGTGCACCCACCCGCCTCCTTCGCCGACCAGCTGCCGACGGGGTGGACCGCCGTCCTGGCCGTCGCCCTCGGCGCCGGGTTGCTGCTGTGGCGACAGCGCCTCATCCTCCCCTCCGTCGTGCTCGCGCTCGTGGTGGCCACGGTCGTCGCGACCCGGCACACGACCCTCGAGCTCGGGCCATCCCCGATCACGGTGCCCGACATCAGCTGGGCCGACCTGGCGACGGCCACGACGCTGCTCGTGCTGCCCCAGCTGCCCCTGACCTTCGCGAACTCCTGCCTGGCACCGGCCGACGCCGCACGCCGCTACTTCGGCGACGCGGCTGCGAAGGTCACACCCGGGAGGTTGGCGCGCACCCTCGGGGCCACCAACCTGCTCGCGGGAGCGGTCTCCGGGATGCCGGTGTGCCACGGCGCCGGGGGCATGAGCGCCCACGTGTCGTTCGGTGCCCGCACCTGGCGGGCTCCTGCCCTGCTCGGCGGGGTCCTGCTGGTCGTAGCGCTCGGCCTGGGCGCCGGGGCCGCGGCCGTCCTGACGGCGTTCCCCCTCGGCGTGCTGTCCGCCCTGCTCGTCGTCGCCGCCGTCGCGCACATCGCGCTGCTGCGCGACCTGCGGGGTCAGTTCAACTGGGCCCTCGCCCTGGGCACGGGCCTCATCGGCTTCACGACCAACCTGGCATGGGCGGTCGGCACGGCCCTCTTCCTCTACGGGGCCGACTCCTACTACCGGCGGCGCTTCGGCCGCGGCGTCTAGGCGCCGGCTGCGCCGCCCGGTCCACGCCGACGTCAGGAACTAGGACGTCCTACTACTACCCTTGACGCCATGCCAGCCACACGGATCATGCCCACCGAGGACGGCCAGGACCTCATCGACCTGACCCGTGAGATCTGTGACAAGGAGCTCCGGCCGCGGGTCGACGAGGCCGAGCGCGCGGCCGCCACCACGCCCGCCCTGCCGACGGAGGTGTTCCGCACCCTCGGCCGGGCCGGCCTCCTCTCGCTCCCCTACCCCGAGGAGCTCGGCGGCGGTGACCAGCCCTACGAGGTCTACCTCCAGGTCGTGGAGGAGATCGCCTCCGCCTGGATGAGCGTGGCCGTCGGCGTCTCGGTGCACGGCCTCACCTGCTACCCGGTCGCCACCTTCGGCACCGACGAGCAGAAGGCGGCCCTGCTGCCGGGCATGCTCTCCGGCGAGCAGCTCGGCGCCTACTGCCTCTCCGAGCGGTCGGCCGGCTCCGACGTCGCAGCGATGACCACCCGGGCGACGCCGGACGACGAGGCCAGCCCCACGGCATACCGGATCAAGGGCACCAAGTCGTGGATCTCGCACGCCGGCCACGCGGACTTCTACACCTCGTTCGTGCGGACGTCGGACGACGGCGGGCGCGGGCTGTCCTGCTTCGTGGTCCCCGGCGACGCGCAGGGCCTGGCCTTCGGCACGCCGGAACGGAAGATGGGCCTGCACTGCGACACCGTGAGCGAGGTGCACTTCGACGGCGTCACCGTCGGCGCCGACCGGCTCGTCGGGCAGCGCGGGCAGGGCATGGCCATCGCCCTCTCCGCACTGGACTCCGGGCGGCTCGGAATCGCCGCTGCTGCAACGGGTCTCGCACAGTCAGCGCTCGATGCAGCAGCCACCTACGCCAACGAACGCGAGCAGTTCGGCAAGCCCATCGGCCAGCACCAGGGGCTGGCGTTCCTGCTGGCCGACATGGAGGCCGCCGTCACCTCAGCTCGGGCGACCTACCTGCACGCAGCGCGGCTGCGCGACGCCGGACGCACCTTCTCCAAGGAGGCGGCCGTCGCCAAGCTCATCTGCACCGACGCCGCCATGAAGGTGACCACCGACGCGGTCCAGGTGCTCGGCGGCTACGGCTACACCCAGGACTTCCCCCTCGAGCGCTTCATGCGCGAGGCGAAGGTCACCCAGATCTTCGAGGGCACCAACCAGATCCAGCGGCTCGTCATCAGCCGCCAGCTCCTGAAAGGCTGAATCTTCTTGCAGATCAACGAAAACACCGTCGCACTCGTCACCGGTGGAGCGTCAGGCCTCGGCGGGGCGACGACCCGCCGCCTGCACGCCTTCGGAGCAGCGGTCGTCATCCTCGACCTCCCGTCCTCACCCGGCAAGGACCTCGCCGAGGAGCTGGGTGACCGGGTGCGCTTCGTGCCGGCCGACGTGCGCGACGAGGCGCAGGTGCAGGCGGCCGTCGACGCCGCGCGCGAGCTGGGCACCCTGCGGATCGCGGTCAACTGCGCCGGCGTCGGCACCCCCGGCCGGGTCGTCGGCAAGCGGGGACCCCTGCCGCTGGAGGACTTCAAGACGGTCATCGACATCAACCTCGTGGGCACGTTCAACGTCGCTCGCCTCGCCGCCGCCGCGATGCTCGACAACGAGCCCGTCGACGGAGACCGCGGTGTCATCGTCATGACCGCGTCGATCGCCGCCTACGACGGCCAGATCGGCCAGGCCGCGTATGCCGCGAGCAAGGGTGGCGTCGTCGGCCTCACCCTGAGCGCCGCTCGCGACTTGGCGGACAAGGCGATTCGCGTGATGACCGTGGCGCCGGGCACGTTCGAGACGCCGATGCTCTCGGGCCTGCCGGGTGACGTGAAGGCCGTGCTCGAGGCGCAGGTGCCGCATCCGTCGCGCCTGGGCTCGCCCGACGAGTACGCCAGCCTCGTGGCCCACATCGTCGACAACCCCATGCTCAACGGTGAGGTCATCCGCCTCGACGGCGCCCTGCGGATGCCGCCGCGCTGACGGCCCATCCCCTCCACCGCGCCCTGTCCCGCCTCAGCGGGGCAGGGCGCGCTCTTCTGCCACCGAGTTGCCGCCGTCGACGACGATCACCTGGCCGTTGACGTAGGCGGCGCCCGGGGTGGCCAGCCACGCGATGGCGGAGGCGACCTCGTCGGCCGTGCCCGAGCGACCGCTGGGTGTCACCAGCCCCTCGGCCATCTCGTGCTCGGTCTGCGAGCCTGTCGAGATCCAGCCCGGCGCAACGGCGTTCACCGTGATGCCGTGCCGCGCCTCGTCCACGGCGAGAGCTCTGGTGAGACCGACCAGCGCCGCCTTGGCCGCGGCATACGCCACCTCACCCCGCATGGCCATCACCGCGCCGGTGACGCTGGCGACCGTGATGACGCGGCCCCGGCCGCTCTCGCGCAGGAGGGGCAGGGCCGCGCGGGTGACGAGGTAGGCGGTGTCGAGGTTGCGCCGCAGCGACTCCGCCCAGCGCTGCGGGGTCGTGACGAGCAGGTCGCCCTCGAGATAGTCGGGGTCCGTGGTCGAGACCATGCCCGCGTTGTTGACCACGACGTCGACGCGTCCGTGGGCCTCGTGGGCCTGTCGCACCGACCGCTCGGCGGTCGCGGGGTCGGTCAGGTCACCGACGAAGCCGTGCGCCGCGATGCCCTCGGCCACCAGCTCGGCCACCCGCTCGTGCGCCCGGTCGGTCGTGGCGCCGAGCACCACGGTGGCGCCGAGGAGGCCGAGGTGGCGTGCGGCGGCATACCCGATGCCGGTGGGGCTGCCCGCCCCGGTGACGACCGCGACGCGGCCGGTGAGGTCGAACGACGCGGGCAGCAACACCCTCGTCAGACGCAGTTCGCGAAGGCGTCCTCGAGGATGTCGAGGCCCTCGGAGAGCAGTTCGTCGGAGGCCGCGAGAGGGGGCAGGAAACGGAAGACGTTGCCGAAGGTGCCGCAGGTCAGGGTCACCAGGCCTTCGCCGTGGCAGTACCTGTTGATCCGCCCGGTGAGGTCGGCATCCGGCGTCTTCTTCTCCCGGTCGCTGACCAGCTCGACGGCGAGCATCGCTCCACGGCCACGGATGTCGCCGATGACGCCGTACTTCTCGGCGAGGGCCTGCAGTCGCGGCACGAAGAGCGCCTCGACCGCCTTGGCCCGGCCGCACAGGTCGTCGGCCTTCATCGTCTCGATCGCCGCGAGCGCCGAGGCGCAGGCCACGGGGTTGCCGCCGTAGGTGCCGCCCAGGCCACCGGTGTGGATGGCGTCCATGACGTCCGCGCGCCCCGTGAGCGCCGCGAGCGGCATACCGCCGGCAATGCCCTTGGCGGTGGTGATGAGGTCGGGCACGACGTCCTCGTGCTCGGAGGCGAACCAGTCGCCGGTGCGGCAGAAGCCGGTCTGCACCTCGTCGGCGATGAAGAGGATGCCGTGCTCGCGGCACCAGTCGGCGACCTTCTTCACGAAGCCGGGAGCCGGGACGATGAAGCCGCCCTCTCCCTGGATCGGCTCGAGGATCACGGCCGCGGTGTTGTCCTCGCCGACCTGGGCGTGCACGTCGGAGACGAACGTCTCGAACGCCTCGTCGGCGCAGCGCTCCGCGCCGGTGGGCCAGCGGTAGGGGTAGGCCATCTGCACGCGGTAGACCTCGCTGGCGAACGGCCCGAAGCGGTGCTTGTAGGGCATGTTCTTCGCGGTCAGCGCCATGGTGAGGTTGGTGCGCCCGTGGTAGGCGTGGTCGAACGCGACCACGGCCTGGCGGCCGGTGAAGTGACGGGCCACCTTGACGGCGTTCTCGACGGCCTCGGACCCGGAGTTGAACAGCGCCGAGCGTTTGGCGTGGTCGCCGGGGGTCAGCTCGGCGAGCGCCTCTGCCACGAGGACGTACTCCTCGTAGGGCGTGACCATGAAGCAGGTGTGCGTGAAGTCCTGGATCTGGCGCTGCACCGCCTCGACGACCCGCGGGTTGCCGTTGCCCACCGTGGTGACGGCGATGCCCGACCCGAAGTCGATGAGCTGGTTGCCGTCCGCGTCGACGAGGATGCCGCCGGCGGCCTTCTCGATGTACACCGGGAGCCCGGTGCCGACACCCGCGGAGACCGCGGCGAGCTTGCGCTCGTGCAGGGCCTGCGACCTGGGGCCGGGGATGGCGGTGGTGAGGACACGCTTCTGCTCGATCACCGCTCGATCATAGGCGGCAGCGAGACGCGTCGACAGGGCGGCAGGAACGTCACTGCCACCCTGTCGAGCGTTGCCGGCGAGGCGTGTCCGTGATGTCCGGGAATCGCCTGCCCGCTGGGAAGCGCCGGCGCGGGGTCAGGCGTGATCGGACGGGTCAGGCGGTGCTGGCCAGCCGGTCGCGCAGCACGTCCTCGAGGACGCTCGGGCGGTTCGTGATGACGCCGTCCACGCCGCGGTCGACGACGGCCCCCATGTCGGCCTCCCCGTCGACGGTCCAGGTGAGCACGTCCATGCCCAGCTGGTGCACCCGTGCGACGTAGGCGGCGTCGAAGCTGCGGAAGTTGGGGTTGATCTGGTCTGCCCAGAGCGCGAGCTCGGGCAGCTGTGACGGGCTCGGGGTACCGAGCAGGCCCACGGGGACCTCCGGCTGCTCCTGCTTGTAGCGCCGCATCGACTCCCAGTCGAAGCTCTGCACCACGAGCCGGTCGGCCGCCGTGGCCGAAGCGACGTAGCCGGGGAACCGGTCGAACTCGTCCGCCACCTCGGCCTCGATGCCAGGGTAGAGGTGCGGCGCCTTGATCTCCATGAGGATGCCGGAGCGGCTCGGGCGCACCACCTCGACCATCTCGGCCAGGGTCGGCACCGGCTCACCGGCGAACTCCGGCGACTTCCACGAGCCGGCGTCGAGCCGCCTGATCTCGGTCAGGGTGAAGTCGCTGACCCGCCACGGTGAGCGGTCGGGGAAGACTTGCTCGACGTCGGTCGTGCGGGTCAACGTGGTGTCGTGCATCAGCACGAGGGCGCCGTCCTTGGAGCGCTGGACGTCGCTCTCGATGAGGTCGCTGCCCTGCTCGATGCCGAGACGGAAGGCGGCCAGCGTGTTCTCCGGGGCCTCGGCGCTGGAGCCGCGGTGGGCGACGTTGACGACACGGACCATGTCGGGCTCCTCCGACACCGAAGCCGCCGACGCGGGAGCGGCGGACACGGTGAGGGTGACGACGGCGGCGGTGGTTGCAAGGACGTGCAGGCGCGGATGGCGCACGGTCGGTCTCCTGAAGGTGAGGGCGATTCGGTTGGTCCTGCACCTCGCACGCTGCCGTGCGCACCTTGCGCCGAGGTGACCACGGGGTGACGCGGCGGCAGGGGGTCGGCGACCAGTCGGGTCGAGGGCTTTGGGGTCCGGTCGATGCGCCCGGAACCAGGAGGGATCGGGTGCCGGCACGGCATCCGCGGTCTAGGTTGGGGCGCATGGCGCCCTCCAAGGCTTCGTCGCCTGCCATCGAGATCGAGGTCGGCGACCGCGACGTGCGCATCTCGAACCCCGACCGCGTCTACTTCCCTGCCCGTGGTGAGACCAAGCTCGACCTCGTCAACTACTACCTGTCGGTCGGCGACGGCATCGTCAACGCGCTGCGCGAGCGGCCGTGCATGCTCCACCGGTTCCCGGAGGGGATCGCCGGCGAGAAGGTGCACCAGAAGCGCGTGCCGCACGGCGCCCCACCCTGGCTCGAGACGGTGCGAGTGCACTTTCCGCGGTACAACCGCACCGCCGACGAGCTCTGCGTCACCGAGCTGGCGCACGTGATCTGGGCCGTGCAGATGTCGACGGTGGAGTTCCACCCGTGGAACAGCCGGCGCGCGGACACCGAGAAGCCGGACGAGTGGCGCATCGACCTCGACCCGATGCCGGAGGCGCCCTTCGACCGCGTACGCCGGGTCGCCCACGTCGCCCACGAGGTGCTCGACGAGCTCGGTGCCACCGGCTGGCCGAAGACGTCGGGCGGCAACGGCCTGCACGTCTACGTGCGGATCAGGCCCGAGTGGGGGTTCAAGGACGTGCGGCGCGCGGCGCTGGCGTTTGCCCGCGAGGTCGAGCGTCGCGCCCCCGACGACGTCACCACCACCTGGTGGCGCAAGGACCGCGACCCGTCGCTGGTGTTCGTCGACTACAACCAGAACGCCCGCGACCACACGATCGCCAGCGCCTACTCCGTGCGCGGCAACCCCGAGGGCACGGTCTCGACGCCCATCCGCTGGGACGAGGTCGACGACGCCAACCCGCGCGACCTCACCATCGCGACGGTGCCCGAGCGGTATGCCGCCCTCGGCGACCTCCACGCCGGGATCGACGAGGCCGTCTTCGACATCAGGCCGCTGCTGGAGTGGGCCGACCGCGACGAGCGGGAGGGCGTCGAGGACCCCGGCGGCCCGAACGAGACGGGCAACGACTCGGCGAAGCGCTGAGGGCTCCCCTCGCTCGCCGCGGGGTATGGCGCCGGGCTGCGCCGGGCCAGCCGTCAGCGGCAACCGCTGGACATGCCTGTGGCCCCGCCGTCTCCGGCGAGGTGTGGGGCGGGGTCACGCTGGCTCCTGCGCGGCGCGTCTCGCGAGGAGCGCGTCGTAGGAGCCGCGGGTGAGGTCCCACTCGACCCGTTCCCCGTCGGTGTCGTTGACGACCCGACCGGCGTGGCGGCGGGTGTGCACGATCGTGTGGTGCCGCTCGCACAGCAGTGCAGCGTTCGAGAGGTCCGAGGGGCCGAGGTCTGCCCAGTGGACAAGGTGGTGGGCGTCGGTCCACTGCGGCGGCGCGTCGCAACCCGGGTAGGTGCAGCCCCCGTCGCGCAGCCAGAGCCGTTTGGTCTGGGCATCGGTGAAGTACCGCTTCTCCAGGCCCCAGTCCACGACCTCACCCTTGCCGCCGAGCACGATCGGGACGACCGACCCGTCACAGCACAGCCGCCGGACCGTCTCGGGGGCGAGGTGGGTGCCGGCGTCGAGCCCGCCCAGGGTGGTCGCCGCCCCGAGCCCGTCGCGCAGGGACTCCCAGTCCATGGTCAGCAGCAGGGTCGTCTTGTTGGTCCTGCCGACCTCGTCCCCGGCCGCGACCGCCCGCCTCACCAACGTCACCAGGGCGTCGCCGCGGCGCCGGTCCGAGGAGCGCAGGTCGCGTTCCCCGTCGACCGGCTTCGGCGCCGACAACGGCCCCAACGCCGCCTCCAGGACTGCCTTGCCCTCGACGTCGAGGGTCAGCCGGTACTCGAAGGTGTCGGCGCCGGCGTCCCGCGGCTGGGACAGCGAGACGAACGCCTTGCCCAGGTTCTGCTGGTCCTGCAGGACATCGTTCAGCCCGTAGCGGGCCAGCATCGCCGGGCGCAGCTGCCGGCAGGCCCGTGGGCCCTGTTCGGCGGCCAGGCCGACGAGCCCCTCCAGCACGTGCGGCTCGGCGCCTTCGGCGAGCAGCGGCCGCAGCTTCTCGAACTCGGACACCACCGCCGCCGCGGACGTCACCGGCAGCCGGCCCGCGTCGAGGGCCTCCTTCACGGGGGCGTTGACCTGCTTGTGGAACGCCTGCGCGACGCTGACGATGGTCCCCGCGCCACCGGCCCTCGTCGACGGCGCGTGGTGGCGCACCCACTGGGTCATCGACATCGCCGCCGGACCCCCGGAGGTCTCACCCCGGTCCATGGCCTCACCGACCACCGCCACCATCGCGGTGCCGCAGGCCACACTGAGCGCATCGACCTCCGACAGCAGACCGGCCAGGCCGTCGGGACCGCCGCCCGAGGGCACCTGCCACAGCACGTCACCCAGCGCGGACAGCGAGGAGTGAGCCGCCGCGATCCGCTCGCGGTGCTCAGAGATGCTCAGCGGCTGAGCCGGGCTCCCCTCCATGACGACAACAGTAGAGGGGACCGCCGACAGCCCAACCGAGCGCGACGTCATCGGAAGCCATTGCCGCGCAACGGAATTCGACGGAATACGACCTCGATGAGCGCAACCGCAGACCGACGACCTGTGGACGGCGTGACGACGGCTACGGCGCTGTGGACAAGGCCTCCGCCCGACTCAGGTACACCTGCCGCTCCACCTCGTTCTGCGTCAACCCGGCCGCCCGCTCGAACTCGACTCTCGCCTCCACCGAACGCCCCAGCCGCGCAAGGAGGTCACCCCGCACCCCGGGCACCAGGTGGTACCCCTCGAGCGACTTCTCACTCGAAAGCCCCTCCAGCACAGCCAGACCCGCTTCCGGACCCGACGCCATGGAGACGGCAACAGCGCGGTTCAGCTCCACGACAGGCGACTTGGTCATCTGGGCCAGCAGCCCGTACAGCGCTGCAATGCGCGCCCATTCCGTCTCCTCAGCCGTGCGGGCACGCGCGTGACAGGCGGCGATCGCCGCTTGGATGCCATACGGGCCAAGGGAGTCCGTGAGCGACTCCGCCTTTCCCAGAGCCGCGAGCCCACGCCCTACAGCCGCCCAGTCCCACCGCCCACGGTCCTGGTCCATCAGCAGCACCGGTGCACCGTCACGGCCCAACCGGGCACGCGCCCGCGAGGCCTGGATCTCCATGAGTGCCAACAGGCCCCACACTTCGGACTCGCGCGGGAGGAGTCCGGTCAGCACCCGCCCGAGCCGCAGGGCGTCGTGGCACAGCTCCGGCCGCAGCCAGTCCGACCCAGCCGTCGCCGAATACCCCTCGTTGAAGATGAGGTAGACCACCTCCAGCACGGACCCCAGGCGCTCGGCGAACTCCGACGGCACCGGCGCCGAGAACCCCACATCGGCCGCCGCGAGCTTCTTCTTCGCGCGCACGATCCGCTGCGCGACAGTCGGTTCCGGCACGAGGAAGGCCCGCGCGATCTCCCCTGTCGTGAGCCCGCCGAGCAACCGGAGCGTCAGCGCGACCCTCGCCTCGGGAGCGAGCACGGGGTGGCACGTCGTGAAGACGAGCCGCAGGAGGTCGTCCTCGATGTCCTCCTCGACCGCCGCGAAGGCGGCGACCCCAGGGAGATCACCTGACGCGAGCGACAGCGCGAGCACCCTGCCGAGCTCGACCTCCTTGCGCGCCAGGGTCTCCTGTCGTCGGAACCAGTCGACCGCCCTGCGCCGGCCCACCGACAGCAGCCAGGCCCCCGGGTTGTCGGGCACACCCTCCGCAGGCCACTGCTCCATCGCCGCCACGAGCGCGTCCTGCGCGAAGTCCTCGGCGAGCCCGACGTCGCGGGTGACCCGGGCCAGACCGGCCACCACCCGCGCAGACTCGATGCGCCACACCGCCTCCACCCTGCGGCGGACCTCACAGGCCTTCTCGTCACGGGGCTCCAGGTCACGGGGCTCCTCCACGCCACCAACCAACCAGCCCCGCCCGCGCCGTGGCAACCGACCGGTCATCGCCCGGGGACAACGTGCCGGTGGGCCGCCCACGACAGGCGACCCACCGGCATACCAGAGGTGGTGTCAGGACTGGCGAGCCTCCTGCCGGGCCCGCTCCTGCGCCTCCCACTCCTTGATGTGCTCGGGCAGCGCGTCACCGAAGTCCTCGGCCTCGAAGACCCGGCGGATCTCGAGCTCACCCTCCTGCATCGGCGCTCGGCGCACCCACTCGACGGCCTCCTCCTTCGACTTCACGTCGAAGATCCAGAAGCCGGCGATGAGCTCCTTGGTCTCGGCGAACGGGCCGTCGAGCACGGTGCGGTCCTTGCCGTCGAAGCGCACCCGCGCGCCCTCCGTCGAGGGGTGCAGGCCCTCCCCCGCCACCAGCACGCCCGCCTTGGCGAGCTCCTGGTTGTAGGTGTTCATCGCCTCGAAGATCTCCTCCGAGGGCATGGCGCCCGACTCGGACTCGGGGGTCGCCTTCACCAGAACCATGTAGCGCATGTCGTCCGTTCCTCTCGTGTGGTGGCCGGTGCCCGTCCGGCCCAGCCTCTACCCTCACGTCGAACGGCGCAGCCGCGAATCGACAGCCCGACCCCAAGACTTTCTCAGGATTCTCTCCGGCACCGCGCCGCAGACTGGAGACGAGCCCGGAAGGCGAGCCCAGACGAGCCTGGGACCCCAGACGAGCCCGGGACACGCGGTCGAAGACGCCGAGGGAGGTGGCCGATGCAGTCGGTTCCCGCAGTCGACCGGGCCGGCCTGCACGCCGAGATGCAGTGGGCGCGCGACGACCTGGCACGCCTTCTGGCGGCGGCCTCGAGCGCAGACCTGGAGCGCGGCTCGACCGGCACGAGGTGGACCAACGAGCAGCTGCTCTTCCACATGGTCTTCGGCTACATGGTGGTGCGCGCGCTGCTTCCGCTGGTGCGGGTGGTGAGCCGCCTGCCGAGGCCTGTCGGCACCGGCTTCTCCACGGCCCTCGACGCGGCCGCTCGCCCCTTCCACGTCGTCAACTACCTCGGCACGTGTGCGGCTGCGCTGGTCTTCAACCGGCGGCGCATGCTGGGCCAGCTCGACCGCACGCTCGCCTCGCTGCACCGCTCGCTCGACGCCCTGCCGGTGTCGACGTTGCACCGCGGCATGCCCTTCCCCCCTCAGTGGGACCCGTTCTTCACGCCGTGGATGACGGTCGCGGACGTCTTCCACTACCCGACCCAGCACTACGGGTTCCACCGGGCGCAGCTGTCGTTCGCGACTCCCAGCGCCTGAGACCCCGACAGCCGCCACGGCCAGGGCCGCGAGGGAGGCCGCGACACCGAGGTGGCCGGGACGCGCCCCCGCGCGCCCCGGCCTGCCCCACCCGTCAGCGACCCCCGCGCGCGGCCGGGATCTGGTGGTTGGCCACGAAAACGCCGTCGGGGTCGACCTTGGCCCGCACGTTGCCGAGGCGCACCCAGACGTCGTGGTCGAAGGCCGTGCTCGTGTCGACCCGCCCCTCGCTGAAGTTGAGGAACGACCGCCCGCGCGACCAGGGCGCCAGGACCGCCTCGAGCCGCTTGGCGTCGAGGAGCCCCTGAGCCGCCATCTCGGGCGTGGCGGCGATGGCCACGAAGAAGCCGGCGTATGCCGCGTCGAGTCGCGGCAGCGCGCCCGCGCCGTGGTGGACACGGCCCAGGGCTCCGCCGAGCTGGCGCAGCTCGGCGGCGAGCAGCGTCGACGTCGAGCCCGGGCCCACCTCGGCGAGGAACGCGTCGATGGCCTCCGCGGGGAGCCCGTCGAGCATGATCGACCCGGAGACGGCGGGGGTCGGGCCCTCCGGGTCCATGTGCAGCCGCGACAGGGCCGCGGCCGGCACCCGCGCGAAGGTGTCCATCTCCGGAGCCAGGTCCCGCAGGGGCGCGAGCAGCTCTTCCGCGGCGCCGTCGTCGGAGAGCACCGCACCGTCGATGACGACCAGCTGCCGGCCGCGGATGAAGTCCGGGAGCTCCGGCATGGGCGGGAAGCTCATCACCCGTAGCGAGGTGGTCACTTCGTCGGGGGCAGACGCCGACCAGCGGGCCCACTCGCGGACGACCACGTCGGCGTGCTGGCGGTCCCACAGGAGCATGCCGGCGTAGGCGTCGGCGATGGGGTACAGCCGCAGCTCGAGCGCGGTGACGAGGCCGAAGTTGCCGCCGCCCCCGCGGACGGCCCAGAAGAGGTCGTGGTCGCTGTCGTGGTCGACCCGGCTGACCTGCCCGTCAGCCGTGACGATCTCCACGGCGAGGATGCTGTTGGTGGCGAGGCCGAGCTTGCGGGCGTACCAGCCGATGCCGCCGCCGAGCGCGTAGCCGGCCACCGCCACGTCCGGCGAGCTGCCGTGCAGCGCGGCGAGCCCGTGCGGTGCGGCCGCCTCCACGACCTGCTGCCACAGGACACCGCCGCCCACCCGGACCGTCTGTGCGGAGGGGTCGACGGTCACCTCCGTCATCTCGGAGGTGCGCGCGATGACGACGTCCTCGAGCGAGCCCTCGGCGAGCGGGCCAGCCGCGTGGCCGGTGCTCTGGGGGGCCACCCGCAGGCCGGCTCGTGCAGCGCAGACCACGAGCTCGGCCGCCTCGGTCGCGCTGCGCGGGAAGGCGACGGCAGCCGGCCGCTGGTCGACGGCGACGTTCCACGGCATACGGGCCATCTCGTAGCCGGGGTCGCCGGGCAGGTGGACGGCCCCGCCGCAGAGGCCGCGCAGGGCCTCGGCTCGCAGGGAGGGTGCAGGGTGATCGAGGGTCGTCTCGATGCTCATCGTGCTTCCTTCGTGTGGTGGTGTCGTGTTGCTGGGTGGTCAGCGGATGGCGACGGCTTCGATCGAGACCGTCATGCCGGGCACCGGCAGGGCGCAGACGCCCACGAGGGTGGTGGGCGGGCTCGCCCCCACCTCCGCGAGTCGCTCGGCGAGGGTGTCCCAGACGTCGAGCGTGGCGTCCATGTCGGTGGTGTAGACCCGCAGCTGAGCCAGGTCGGCCGGCGCCATGCCTCCAGCCGCGAGCACGGCCTCGAGGTTGGCCAGGGCCAGGGCCAGCTGCGCGGCAGGGTCGCCGTCGTGGACCAGGCGGCCCACGGAGTCCGACGGTCCCTGCGCTGCCACCGTGAGGACTGCCCGCGGGGCAGCGCGCAGCTGCCCCTGGTCGTAGCCGAGCGCCCGGGACCAGGCGGTCCAGGTGCTCGGCGTGACGGGCGTCATCGCGGTGGTCGGGCTGTTCACGCCCACCACGGTCGCGGCTCGGCGGGCCGCCCGGCCATCCCTGTTCCGGGGGGAGTTCCCCTCCCCCGGCATCTGGGATCGCGGATCCCCCACTTTTGTGGGATTCCCGCGACGGGGACGATCCGTCAGACTCGCGCCATGCGCCGCGCACTGACCGCTGAGCGCGTGCGGCGTGACGTCGAAGTGGTCGCCCGCGCGGGCCTCGACCTCGACACCTTCCTCTCCGAGGCCGTGGAGTCCCTCCACCGCGCCGTGCCCCACGTGGCCGCCTGCCTCGCGACGGTCGACCCGAGCACCGAGCTGCTCACCGGGACGCGGAAGTTCGGCGACCTGCAGGGCCGCGACAGCCATGACCACGAGTGGGGCCTGATCGAGTACGGCTCCGTCGAGGAGACGACCTTCACCGAGCTCTCCCGCGCCGGCACCCGGTCGGTCGGGGTGCACGCGGCCACTGGTGGCGACGTGAGTCGGTCGCAGCGCATGCGCGAGTTCATGCAACCGAACTTCGGCTACACCGATGAGCTGCGGGTCGTCTTCCGCGACGGCGGCTCGGTCTGGGGTGGCGCCGCGCTGTTCCGCGACCCCGGCAGCGACCCCTTCACGCAGGACGAGGTCGACTTCGCCGGTTCGCTCTCGGCGGCCTTCGCCGCCGGCGTGCGCACCGGTCTGCTCGCCCGGCTCGCCACCGCCGGCCCGCCGCCGGCCTCGGCCGGCCCCGCCGTGCTCATCATCGGCGCCGACGACCAAGTGCGGCAGACCAGCCTCGGCGCCGAGGAGCGGCTCGTCGAGCTCGAGAGCCCGACCCACAACGCCACCTGGACCGGCATCATCACCTCGCTCGTGGCCGCGGCCCGGCGCTACGCCCGCGGCGAGACCAGAGTGCCCCCGCGCAGCCGGGTCCGCTCTCGCAGCGGCATGTGGCTGGTGCTCCACGCGACGCCGCTCATGGGCCCTGACGGCGTGAGCGGCGACGTGGTCGTCACGATCGAGGAGGCCAGGCCGCCGGAGATCGTGCCGCTCGTGGTCTCCGCCTTCGACCTCACCCAGCGCGAGCGCGACGTGACCCAGCTGGTGCTGCAGGGCGTCGACACCAAGGAGATCGCCGCGACGATGCACGTGTCGACCTACACCGTGCAGGACCACCTGAAGTCCGTCTTCGACAAGGCCGACGTGCGCAGCCGCCGCGAGCTCATCGCCCGCATCTACTTCGACCAGTACGTCCCGCGCATGGGCGCCGACCTCGGCCCCTCCGGGTGGTTCTGCGGCGGCTGACCCGCGCGGGACGCACACCACCCACGAGCGGTATGCCGTGTGCGCGCCGTGCTCCCGCGGCATACCGCTGCCTTGCCCACCGCGCCCCGACCGTGCCTCCCAAAGAAAAGCGGTGTCGGGCCGTCGGTTCCGGGTCGTAACATCTCTCCTGCCCGCGGCGCCAACGGCGGCGTCCGTCCCGGGCCTCTCCCCTCTCCTCTCTGAAAGGCACTGCCATGCGCCGCCCCACCCTGTCCGCGCGCCGCTCCCCGGCCGTGGTCACGCCGCGGCGGGAGATCGTGCAGATCGCGGTGCCGGTGAGCGCGGAGTTCGTGCTGATGCTGGTGCTGAACTTCGTCAACCAGGTCGTGGTCGGCACCCTCGGCGCCACCGCGATCGCGGCGGTCGGCTTCGCGAACAGCCTGTCCTTCATCCTCATCATCACCCTGGGGTGCCTGGGGACGTCGGTGAGCATCCTGGTGGCGCGGGCCTTCGGCGCCGGGCGCCGCACCGAGGTGAACCACACCGTCACCGCCGCCGTGCTCGTCGCCGGTGCCCTCGGCCTGGTCGCCTCCGTGCTGCCGTTCCTGTGGGCCGACCACCTGCTCACGCTGACCGGCGCGTCGCCGACGGTGGCCGCAGCGGGCACCGACTACTTCCGGCTCATCGCCCTCGCGACCCTGCCGACCATGCTGAGCGCCATCCTCAGCGGCGTCCTGCGCTCGGTGGGGCGGCCGGCCAGCCCGATGGTCGCCACGACGGTCACGGTGCTGGCCAACTCGGCCCTCGCCTGGACGCTCGTCACCGGTGCCGGGCCGGCTCCGGCCCTCGGTGCCGCCGGCGCCGGGTGGGCCACGCTGGTGACCGCCACGGCCAAGGCCGGCATCCTCGTGTCGATGGCCTACGGCTCGCGCGGGGTCGTGTCGTGGCGCCTGCCGGTCGACCGTGCCGAGTGGCGTCGGGTGGTCGTGCCCCTGTTCGTGCTGGCCCTGCCGCTCGGGGTGACCGAGCTGTTCTGGACCGGCGGCACGTTCCTCTACAACGTGGTGTTCCAGCAGCTCGGTGACGAGGCCCTGGCCGCCGCTCAGATCGTGCACACGCTCGAGGGGGTCTTCATCGTCGGCAGCATCGGGCTGATGAGTGCCACCACGACACTGGTCGGCCGGGCGGTCGGCCAGGGCGACGCCGCCGGGGCGGCCCGGTGGGTGAACCGGCTGACGCGCGCGGGAATCGGCACCGGAGCCCTCTTCGGTGTGCTCTTCGGTGCCAGCGTGCTCCTGCTCGAGCCGCTGTTCCGCGACGCCGGGGACGACGTGCGCGCGATGGCCATGCTCGGCATCGCCGTCAACGCGGTGTTCCAGGTCGTCAAGGTGCGCAACATGATCCTCGGCGCCGGCGTGCTGCCCAGCGGCAACGACGTGCGCGGGGTGATCATCGGCGACGTCGTCGGCGCCTTCGTGGTGGGCCTGCCCCTCGCGGTGCTGCTCGGGTTGCACACCCCGCTTGGCGTGCTCGGCGTGTTCGTCGCCCGGGTCGTCGAGGAGGTCGCCAAACTGGCCGTCTTCACGTGGCGGGCCCGCCGCCTGCGCTGGGACGTGCTCGCCCGCACCGGTCACGACGAGGACAGCGTGGCCGCACCAGCAGAGGGCGTCCTCCCGACGCCGCCGGCCGAGATGCCCGCGGGCGTCTGAGACCGCCTGGACCCGAGGAGGAGACATGGGCTACCGGTTCGTCGACGCCGTGCCGACGGTGGAGGAGCACGGCGCGCTCGCGATCGCCGTGGGCTGGCACGACGACTTCCACTGGGAGTCGGTGCCGGCGTCCCTGGCCGGCTCGGTGTGCGGCGTGGTCGCCTACGACCCCGACGGCGGTCCCGTCGCGATGGGCCGGGTCGTCGGTGACGGCGCCTTCTACTTCTACATCCAGGACGTCGCGGTGCACCCCGACCACCAGCGCCGCGGCCTCGGGCGGCAGGTCGTCGCCCGGCTGCGCGACCAGGTGATGCAGATCGCCGGCGCGGACTGCTTCGTCGGCCTCTTCGCCACCCCCGACGGCCAGGGCCTGTACGCCAGCGAGGGGTTCGTCGCGGAGAACACCGTCGGGATGTGGCAGGTGCTGCGTCCGGGCCGGGGCTGAGTCGGCCTCACCTGCGCGCGGCGCCGCGGCGCCGACGGTGGAGGTGGAGGCCAAGGACGAGGGCCAGACCGACCGCGCTGCCGATCACGGTCTCCACCCCGCGGTCGAACAGGAGCTGGGCGACGGGCTGCTCGTCGGCTGCCTGCCCCATCAGCAGGGCGAGCGGGGTGATGACCAGCATCGCCACCCCGTAGTTGCGGCCCACGAGCAGCTCGGCCCCCACCTGGAGCGCCGCGATGACCGTGAGCAGCGCCATCCCCGACAGGTGAAGGCTCAGCAGGACCGCGCTCGTGACGAGCCCGAGGAGGGTGCCCACGACCCGCTGGATCCCCCTGGCCAGCTGCCCCCGCAGGCCCCGCGCCGACAGCGGAGCCACGGCAGCGACGGTGGCCCAGTAGGGGTGGCCGATCCCCGAGGCGGTGGCGAGGCCACCAGCGACCCCTGCGGCCACGGCGTCCTGCAGCGGCAGCCACGACCGGTGCAGCCGCACGCGCGACGGCTGCGCGCGGTCACCGCGGGCGAGTCCCCCGACCGCCCCGACGGCGAGGGCGAAGAGCGCAGAGAGCCCCGACACCAGCAGGGCGGGCCGCGAGTCGGCCGACGTGTGGGGCACCGAGGCGCATCCCCCGAAGGCGAACACCACGAAGAGCGAGCCCGGCGGGTGCCAGTCCTGGGCTCGAGCGAGCACCGAGGCGAGTGCGGCCACCGCTGCCGCGACCGGCACGGCCACCCACGCCGCGTTGGGCAGGGTCCCCACGGCCACCCCGAGCACCACGGCGCCCACCAGCACCGCTCCGGCGGACGCCTGCATCGCAGCGCGCGACAGGTGGACGTGGTTGCGCCCGTACAGCGACGTGAAGGCGCCGAACGCGGCATACATCGACCACTCCGGGCGCCCGACCAGTGCCACGGTGAGGAGCGGAACGAAGACGCAGGTGCCGGCCCGCAGGGCCACCCGGTGCGCGCCGGCGTGCGGACGGAAGTGGAGCAGGTCGAGGCCCGCGAGCTGACCTGTGCGCGGCACGGCATTCCTCCCTGTGGGGGCAGCTCAAGGGTCGCACAGGTGTCCAGAAGCAGACGGCCTCGGTCACCAGCGCACGTCCAGGACCGGGCCGTCCGCCTCCTCGGCCACGCCGAGGGCGGTCCCCACAGAGCGCCCGGCCCGGCTGAGGGTGTCGCCGAGCCAGCGGGTGTCGTCGGGGGACGCCCGCTCGAGCCGGAACCGCCGCACGACCAGGGGCACGAGCCTCAGCCCGAGCACCCCGGCGGCGCCCGGGTCGAGGCGGGCGAGGTACAGCGCCCGCAGGTCGTCGCGGTAGGCCTCGAAGCCGCCGATGCCCTCGTAGTCGTTGACCAGGTCACCGCACCCGTAGAGCACCAGCCCTCCCCGGTAGACCTCGATGGGCCGCGGGTGGTGCGAGGAGTGCCCGTGGACGACGTGCACCCCGGCGTCCACCAGGGCGTGGGCGAAACGACGGTGCTCGTGCAGGACCTCGTAGCCCCAGTTGCCTCCCCAGTGGATCGACACGACGCGCAGGTCGCCGGGGCGGCCGCCCTCGAGCAGCCGCTCGGCCACCCGGTGAGCCGTCCCCCGGCCGAGGTCGGGCAGCAGCGCCACACCCGGCCGTCCCGGCCCGGCAGCCCACTGCGGGGGCACCCCGCTGGAGGTGTCGCCGACCGAGACCACGACCACCCGCTGGCCTCCGCCGCACTCGACGACGGCCGGCCGCCAGGCGTCGCGCTCGTCCTGCCCGGCACCGGCCGTGCGCAGGCCGGCGCCGGCCAGGACGCGCAGGGTCTCCAGCAGGCCGGACCGGCCGTAGTCCAGCACGTGGTTGTTGGCCAGCGCCCACACGTCCGCTCGGGCGACGGCGACGACGTCGAGGTTGGCCGGGCTCATCCGGTAGGTGACGGCCTTGCCGCGGGCCCAGTCCGCGCTCTCGGTGACGCTGGTCTCGAGGTTCAGGATCCGCACCGCCGGGCCGAAACCGTCCATGGCCGCCAGGGCCTCACCCCAGGGCCAGGTGGGCTCGACGGCCCGCGGGATCGCGCCGTTGACGCGCTCGGCGAGGGCGACGTAGGTCCGGGCATCGTGCACGTAGTCCTCGTGCAGCTCGGGCGGTACGGGGTGAGGCAGCACCTGGTCGATCCCCCGGCCCGTCATGACGTCGCCGGCCAGGACGAGTCGGAGCTCCGCCGCCATGCCTCCTGCCGCCATGCCTCCTGACTACGTGCCCCGGGCGGATCTGCGCAGGGCCAGAGGTCATGCGGCTAGCGGGTGCTCCTGCCCGGGAGGTCCGGGGAAGCGCCGGACCCGCCGAGACGGTCGCGTCGCGCGGGGCTCTCGCTGCCGGGCGCGACCCCGTCGAAGCGGTCGAGGCGACCCAGCCCCGGGTCGTCCATCAGCGGCGCGTGCCGGCCCAGCCAGTGCGACCACCATCCGGCCAGACGGTCGTGGAGTCGGGAGCGAGGCTGGGGAGCGGCTTCCGCGGCTGCCTCCGCCATGACGACCTCCCCTGTTCTGCGCGCTTAGGCCTAGTACGCCTCGACCGAACGGGCCATGCGCCCGCAGGACCAAGGGTAGACCGGCTCGCCTCGCGGCGACAGTGCCTGCGCATTTTGCTGGGTGCGCGCAGGAGGTGGTGCGGAGCAGTCTTCTGTGGTGTCCCCGATGAAGCACACCGACGACGACGGCGAGCTGAGCGTGTTCGTCAGCGGGGACCTCGTGCTGTTCGCCTGCGACAGGGGCCACGCGTGGACCGCGCCGGTCTCCATCGAGCCCGGCGTGGGGCCGACGCGGCACCCGGACACCGACGTGGGTGAGACCGAGGACGAGCTCGAGGAGCTGTCCGTGGAGCACGAGCGCTATGCCGAGCTGGTCCGCCGCTTCGGCCCGGCCCTGCCGAGGGCGCTGGGCTTCGACTGACGCACGTCCGAGCACACCGTCCAGGGGGACCCGCCTTCTCGTCGAAGGGCTGCGTGTATGCCGCGCCGCGCACCCGTGCCGCACCGCGCGCCGCGTCTCAGCGCGACCGCGACCACCGGGCAGACTCTCGACACAAGAGCCCTCAAAGGGACAGGAAGAAACTCAAACGAAGGCACTGATACCAAAAATTGACCGTCCCTCATGCATTTGCATGAGTTACGGCCTACTGAAGTGGGTGCAGCCTTGAGCGTGCAACCAGGGGGGTGCCATGGAAAGAACAGCGATGTACATCAGGGCGATGATCACGGGAATCCTCTTCGTCATCACCGCCTACTGGCTCCTGGCCGTCGCAGGCCAGATCTCGTCGGTCCCCACGTGGGACGGCCAAGGGCACGTGCTCGACACCTACCAGCGGGCCAAGGACGTCCTGCTGGTCGTCCTGCCGCTGCTCACCACCGCGCTCGGCTACTGGTTCGGAGCCGCCGGTCGCGAGCACGCCGAGGCCAAGGCCGCCCAGGCCATGACCGAGGTCAAGCGGACCCAGCAGAAGCTCGAGGGCGTGCTGAGCACCAGCCGCGAGCAGGACCTGCTGAGCAAGGCCCAGACGCTCTACCCGGACGCGTTCGGGTTGTCGCGCTCCCACGGCGCACACGCCGCGGCCGCGCCATGACCACGCGGATGAAGCACACCGACGACGATGGCGACCTGAGCATCTTCGTCAGCGGCGGGGAGGTGCTGTTCGCCTGCAACCACGGTCACGTCTGGACGGCCCAGGTGTCCATCGAGGCCCATGCCGAGAAGACGTCTCACGGGCACGACGGCAGCGGGCACGACGGCAGCGGGCACGACGGCAGCGGGCCGGCGGAGCCCTGCGGAGGAGCCGCGGTCGCGCCCCGGCCCGGGGCTGCCTAGTACCTGCCCCCTTGGACCCGGGCCGTCCTCGACGGTCCGGGTCCAAGGGGTGGTTCCGCGCAGTTCGACCGTGCTGGCCGGAGATACTGGACGCATGCAGGAGCCCATCCCCCGCGAGTCCACTGAGGCGTTCGCCTCCCTCGCCGAGCTCGTCTACACCGGATCCAGCTCCCAAGAGGTCCTGGACGCCATCTGCCGCGCAGCGCTCGACATCGTGCCGGGAGCCGATCACGCCTGCATCTCCACCTTGGAGAAGGGCATGCGGCTGCGCACGCTCGCGGCCAGTGATGCCGTGGCGCGCCTCATGGACAGCCTGGAGAGCGAGGCACAGGAGGGGCCGTGCCTCGACAGCATCGTCGGGGACTCCGTCCAACGCGACGAGGACATCGCCTCGTCATCGACGTGGCCCGTCCTCGCCGAGCTCACGCTGAGCAGGACGCCGATCCGCGGCATGCTCGGGTTCAGGCTCCAGCAGGGAGCCGGCGGACGCTCAGCCCTGAACATCTTCTCCGACACCCCGGGAGCCCTGACCGAGGAGTCGGTCGGTGTCGGCGCCATGCTGGCGGCCTTCACCTCGGTGGCGCTCGCGGCCGCCGAGCACCTGTCCAGTGTCGAGAGCCTGCGCCGGGGACTGGACAGCAACCGTGAGATCGGGAAGGCGGTCGGGCTGCTGATGGCCGCCCACTCGGTCGATGACGAGGAGGCCTTCGCCATCCTGCGCAGCGCCTCGAGCCGGACCAACACCAAGCTCGCTGCCCTCGCCGAGCGGATCAACACCGCCCACCGGCAGCAGCTCGGCTGAGTTTCATCGCCCGTCCCGTGCTGCACCAGCATCCGGGGGAGCCCGGTGGGCCGGTCCCAGCGGGCGCGGGGAGGCACCTCGTCGCTGGCCAGAGAGCCGACGAGGGGACTCGAACCCCTAACCACCTGTTTACAAGACAGGTGCGCTGCCAATTGCGCCACGCCGGCGAGCCCGCACCGATGCCGCGGGATCGCCGAAATCGTACCCGGCACACCCGCCGGTGCCCGCAACCCACAGGGTCGGCGCACGGCATACGAACGGGGTCCTGCCCACGATGAGGTGGGCAGGACCCCGTTCGGCCAGCGCGCGAGGCGTCAGCGAGCGTTCAGGTAGCGCTGCAGGGCGCGGACGGTGTCGCGGTCGAGGTAGCGGGCGCCGGTGCGGGGTGCGCCGATCGTGGTCTGCAGGGCGCGCACCGTCTTGGGGCCGATGATGCCGTCGGGAGCCGAGCCGACCCGGCGCTGCAGGCGCTGGATGTCGGTGCGCGAGAGGCTGCCGTTGACCGAGCCGCCGACCCAGCGCTCGATGGCGGCGTTGGTGAGGGGGCCGCGGATGCCGTCGACGGCCAGCTTCCCCGTCGAGCTGGTGGAGCGGGCCGGGACCGCGGTGCGTGCGCTCGACCGCGAGGCAGCCACGGTCGAGCCCGCGTTGACGGCACCGCCGTTGGTGCGGGTGAGGCCCGCGACGACGCTGCAGTGCGGCCAGGCGCCGGGGCCCTGCACCTGGAGGACCTTCTGGGCGACCATGATCTGCTGGGCCTTGCTCGCGCGGTCGGCGGTGTAGGCGTAGCGCTGGCCGCCGAACGCCTTCCACGTGCTGTACGAGAACTGAAGGCCGCCGTAGTAGCCGTTGCCGGTGTTGATGTTCCACCGGCCGCCGCTCTCGCAGCTGGCGAGGCGGTCCCAGACGGTGCCGGCCTGGGCGCCGGAGGCGGTGGCGAGGCCGGCGCCGACGG
Organism: Knoellia sp. p5-6-4; assembly: GCF_029222705.1. Taxonomy (NCBI): domain Bacteria; kingdom Bacillati; phylum Actinomycetota; class Actinomycetes; order Micrococcales; family Intrasporangiaceae; genus Knoellia; species Knoellia sp. p5-6-4. The sequence continues at coordinate 2,225,877 of NZ_JARGZF010000001.1, read as the reverse complement.
TGGCGACTCCGGCAACAGCGACGCCGGCCATGCGCCGGCGGACGGGGCTCTGCTTCCGAGCGGAGTGCTTCGGGGCATAGAACATGCGCGGGGATCCTCTCCTGACGTGCGCCGAAGAGGTGAGCTGTCGGGTTCGGGCTGTCAGGCGCCCGGCCGGCGGACCGGCTTCACCCCAAGGCCCGCCGGAGCGGGCCGAGTTGGTTCCCCCACCCTCGTCCTGCCCGGGGATCTCCCGGCGAAACACCCGCCGGACGAGGTTAGGCGCTGCGGGTGTGCGTGCTTGGGTGTGCTGTGTGAAGTTGTGAGACCCGGGAGAAAGGCGCTGAACCCGGCGGCAATCGGTGCCAAGCGAAGACGGTACCGGGGGTTGTCGAATCGCGACAAGCAGTTCGCCGTAATCCGTTCGTGATCTTTTGGCGGCCCGCCTCGGCAGGTTTTGACCGGGTATGCCGCGGGCGCGGTGTCGCGCCGCGACGTCACCGCCGTCGGGCCCGGCGCTTCTGGACCATCCGGTGGTCGAACGGCGCGCCGAGGAGCTCACCGAGCGTGGTCCCGGTGGCGATGGCCAGCAGGACCGCGAACGCCCCCAACAGCGTCGTGATGCCGCCCTGGAGGGAGAGGCTGCCGGCGTCTGCCGACGCGTGCGTCACCATCTCGTAGAGACCCCGGAATATGGCCAGACCCGGCAGGAGGCCGTAGGACGCGGGCACGACGAGCACCATGGCCGGTGCCCCCATCCGCAGCGCCACCAGCCGCCCGACGAACCCGAGGGCGATGCTGGCCAGGCCTGCTGCCGTCAGCGCTCCGAGGCCGGGCACGAGGCTCACGACCAGCGACAGTCCCACCCCTGCCCCGCAGAGCAGGCCTGTCGGCAGGACCAGCTCGCGCCGCGAGCGCAGCGAGACGGCGCCCGCCAGGCCGACGACGATGGCACCGAGCACACCGAGCACCACCGGCGCGTCGGTCGCCCTCAGCTCGAGGATGCTGGGCGAGGCCAGCGACAGGTCGAGGGCAGCCGTCAGCTTCAGCGTCATCGACAGCGCGGCGGCGACGCCCAGGATGATGCCCGCCGTGGTGAGGAGCACGCCGAACATGCGGCCGGCTCCTGTCACCGAGTAGCCCGAGATGACGTCCTCGAATGCCGAGGCGACCGTCCGCCCGGGCAGGAGCACCACGATGCCGCCCGCCACGATGTAGGCGAAGTCCGCAGAGCTCACCGGCAGCGCGCCGGCCGCCCCCACGGAGAACGCGCCCCACGCGATGGCCGTGGCGATGAACCCGCCGATCGCGCACTGGTAGAACTCGGGCAGGCCCCGCGCCCCCAGCCTGCGGGCTGTGCTGTCGACGAAGACGGCCGAGACGCCTGCGACGAGCGAGGCGGACAGCGAGGCGCCGAGCATGATCGCGACCGCGGCGGACAGCACCCCCATCGAGCCGTGCACCACCCAGCGCGGCCAGAACCGTGGCATCCGCCGGATCTCCCGCAACCGCGCCGCGGCCGCCTCACGGTCGTAGCTGCCGGCCACGAGGTTCTCGACGAACTCGTGCACGGCGACGAGCCGGGCGAAGTCGCGCGTCGCCGAGCGCACGACGCGCAGCATGGTGATCTGGCCGCCCGAGCTGGTCGTGCACTGCACGAGCAGCGACTGCAGGGTGATGTCGACCTCGAGGTTGTCGAGGCCGGCCGCGGCGGCGACGGCGGTGACGCTCGACTCGACCTGCGGCGCGCCCGCCCCACAGCGCAGCATCAGTTCCCCCACCCGCAGCGCCAGGTCGAGCGAGGCCCGGGCCTCCCGCTCCTCCGCGGCGGCGGCGAGCACGCGGGGGTTGCGGTAGGGCGTCAGGCGCAGGGAGTCGGCGATCGGCAGGGTCTCGGTGAGCTCCTCGCCCCGCCACAGGCCCCGCGGCACCCGCGGACGGCGCGGCAGGGCCCGCCGCTCCGGCAGGCTCGACTGGCTGGCAGGGCCCTCGGCAACATCCGTCATCGGCGGCTCGTCATCGGGGCGGGCCCACCCCTGCCCAGATCTCCGAGGGCGCCTGCCACGGCCACCAGAACGGAGCGCCGGCGCGCTGGTAGGACCACAGGGCGAGCCCGGCCGCCACGACCAGGCCGAGCAGCACCGCCACCTGCGCGCCCCGGGCGCCCGGGGCGAGGCCGCGCACGGCGCTGCGGGTGCCACGACGCAGGGCTGCTCCCCCTGGTCCCCACCACGCCACGAGGGCAGCGAGCAGGCCACCCACGGCGATGGGCACGGCGGCGTTGGGCTCCGGCGAGCCCCCGGTCACGGCAACGGTCGCGAGCGCGGTGCTGAAGACCGCAGAGACCCCGACCAGGAGCGGCAGCAGGAGGCCGCCGAGCGTCCCCAGGGCCCCCACGACCAGGTGCCAGGGGCTGGCCGCCACGGCCAGCGGCACGTCGCTGCGCCGCCGGCCCCGGTGGTGGCGCCGCATCACCAGAGACGTCACCGAGCGCTCCGCCGTGCGGGCGGTCCAGCACCAGAGCACGACCAGGACCGCACCGACGACGGGCCAGGTGGCCGTGACGGCGACGACGCCGAGCAGCAGCGCGAGCAGCGTGCCGCTGCGCTGCGGGCGCCCGATGCGCGGGTCGGGCTCGCTGGGGTCGGCGTCCCACGCCGCCTGCCAGTCGGAGACCTCGTCGGACTGCGCCTGCGGTGGGTCCCAGTGGGCGAGCACGCTGCGGTCGTCCACCGGCGCCTGCCACTCGTAGGGCTCGTGGTCGACGGGCAGGGACAGCGGGCCCAGTGCGGGCGGCTCCTCCCACGCCCGGGTCGCCCGCTGGTCGATGACCTGGGTATGCCGCGCAGGCGCCGCCGCGGGCAGCGCCCTCGTGGCCGGCTTGCCGGCGGCGTAGCGCTCCAGCCCCTCGACGACCTCGTCGGCGTCGGGGCGCCGGCGCGGGTCCGGGGACAGCGCGGCATACAGCAGCGGCGAAAGCCGCGGGTCGACGCCGGAGAGGTCGGCCTCCCCGCGGCTGACCCGGCTCAGCACGACGTCCATGGGGCCGCGCCCGAACGGTGGCGTGCCCGAGGCTGCGAAGGCGAGGGTGGCTGCCCAGCCCCACCAGTCCGTGGCCTCGGTGACCTGCGCACCCTCGACCACCTCGGGGCTGAGGTAGCCCGGCGTGCCCATGACCAGGCCGGTCATGGTGAGGCGCACGTCGTCGGCGATGTGGGCGATGCCGAAGTCGATGACGACGGGGTCGCCGTCGAGCAGCAGGACGTTGGCCGGCTTGAGGTCGCGGTGCACGACGCCCGCGGCGTGGATGGCGTCGAGCGCCGCAGCGAGCCCCCGGCCCAGGCGCAACAGGTCCTGGCCGGTGAGCGGCCCCTGCTCCTTGACCACCTCGTCGAGCGAGGGCCCGGGCACGTAGCGGGTCACGACGTAGGGCCGCTCGCCGTCGAGGTCGGCGTCGATGACCGCCGCCACCCGCGGGTCCTGCACGCGGCCCAGCACCTCCACCTCGCGCGCGAGCCTGGACCGCGCGTCGGAGTCGTGGGCGATGTGCGGACGCAGCAGCTTCAGCGCGACGGCGCGGCCGCTGCGGTCGAGCGCGAGGTGGACGACGCCCATGCCGCCCTCGCCCAGCTGCTGCACGAGGCGGTAGGGGCCCACGCGCCCGCTCCCGGGCAGGCCGACTGAGCCGTCGCCGCCGCCGATCGCCTCCGTCGTCATGGCGCCTACGTTAGGCCGACTCCCTGTCAGCCGTCAGAGCGGCTCACTGCTGGATGTAGCCGACCAGCTGGTCGCGCTCGGACTGGAGCTCGTCGATGCGGTTCTTGACGATGTCGCCGATGCTGACGATGGCGCGCAGCTTGCCATCGACCACCACGGGCACGTGCCGGATGCGCATCTCGGTCATGGTGAGGGCGAGGTCCTCGAGGTGGTCCTCGAAGTCGCAGGTCTTGACGTCGGTGGTCATGATGTCACTGACCGTCGCCTCCAGGATGCTGGCGCCGTCGGACGCCAGCCGCCAGACGACGTCCCGCTCGCTGACGATGCCGGCGACGTGCTCGCCGTCCTCGCTGACCACCAGCGCACCGATGCGATGCTCGCCGAGCAGCGCGAGCAGCTGCTGGACCGTGTCGTCGGGTCGCACCGTGACCACCGTGTCGCCCTTGCGGCGCACAACATCCGAGATCTTCATGGTCCGACGGTAGACCGCACCGGGGGACGGCGCTAGGGAAACTGTGGCAGGACGGGAGGCAGCACGCGGGGGACGGCTAGGACATCTGTCGTTGGTGCAGGTCAGGAAGGCTCGGCATAGGGTTGAGGAAACCTTCGCACGTGCCTGGGGACCTCAGCGCGTGCCCGCACCCGCAGCACCTTGGAGATGATCCTGTGTCCGGCAGCACCCGCACCTTCGACCTGGTCGTCGCCGCCAACCGCCTGCCCGTCGACCGCGTGGTCCTGCCTGACGGCGGCATCGAGTGGCGCCGCAGCCCGGGGGGTCTCGTGACCGCCATGGAGTCGGTCATGCGCGGCCGCGACGGCGCCTGGGTGGGCTGGGCCGGGGAGTCCGGCGACGCCCCCGAGCCGTTCGACGAGGACGGCATGTACCTGCGGCCGGTGCCCCTGTCCGAGGAGGAGGTGGCCGACTACTACGAGGGCTTCAGCAACGACACCCTGTGGCCGATCTACCACGACGTGATCGTGCCGGCCAGCTTCCACCGCTACTGGTGGCACGCCTACGAACGGGTCAACCGGCGCTTCGCCGAGGCGGTCTGCGAGGTCGCCGCCGAGAACGCCACCGTGTGGGTCCACGACTACCAGCTGCAGCTCGTCCCCTCGATGGTCCGCGAGATGCGGCCGGACGTGAAGATCGGCTGGTTCAACCACATCCCCTTCCCGCCGGTCGAGCTGTTCGCCCAGCTGCCGTGGCGTCGCCGGCTCGTCGAGGGGCTGCTGGGGGCGGACTTCCTCGGCTTCCAGCGCGTCGCTGACGCGCACAACTTCCTGCGCGCCTGCCGTCAGCTGCTGGGCCTGAACACCAGGGGCGACACCGTCACCGCGACCTTCGACGACGGTGCGACCCGTGTCGTGCGGGCCAGCGCCATCCCCATCTCGGTCGACTTCCGCGGCCTCGAGGAGCTGGCGCGCACCCCCGAGGTCGTCCAGCGGGCCAAGGAGATCCGCGAGTCGCTCGGCAACCCCGAGACGATCTTCCTCGGCGTCGACCGGCTCGACTACACCAAGGGCATCCGGCACCGGCTCAAGGCCTACGCCGAGCTGCTCGAGGACGGCGCCGTCGCGCCCCCCGACCAGGTCTTCGTGCAGGTGGCCACCCCCAGCCGCGAGCGGGTCGACGCCTACCGCGAGCTGCGCGAGGAGGTCGAGAAGGAGGTCGGCCGGGTCAACGGCGAGTTCGGCGACATCGGTTCCGCCGCGGTCCACTACCTGCACCACTCCTATCCCCGCGACGAGATGGCGGCGATGTTCCTCGCCGCCGACGTCCTTCTGGTCACGCCCCTGCGCGACGGGATGAACCTCGTGGCCAAGGAGTACGTGGCCTGCCGTCACGACGGGGGTGGCGCACTGGTGCTCTCGGAGTTCACCGGTGCGTGGCACGAGCTGCACCAGGCCTACGTCTGCAACCCGCACGACATCGCCGGGCTCAAGCAGACGATCATGACCGCCCTGACCGCCCCGGACTCGGAGCGCCGCCGCCGCATGAAGGCCATGCGTCGGCGCGTCGCCGACCACGACGTGCAGCGCTGGGCTGCCCGGTTCCTCGAGGCGCTCGAGTACGCCCCGGCCAGGCCGGCACGCACGACCCGCGAGCAGCGGGCCGACGACGCGCACGCCGCCGCCGACAGCGTGGCCGAGCAGCGGCACCACGCCGAGCACGCAGGGGTCTCCCGCTGATGTCGGTGCCCGCCGAGCTGAGCGCAGCCCTCCATGCCTTCGCCCGGCTTCCGGAGGTGCTGGTCGCCACCGACTTCGACGGCGTGCTCGCGCCCTTCGTGAAGAACCCGATGGACGCCCGCCCGCTCCCGGGCACCATCGACGACCTCGTCGCCCTCGCGGGCCTCCCCCGCACCCACACCGCCGTGGTGTCCGGGCGCGACCTCGACGCGCTGACCGAGCTGACCGGCCTGGAGGACGGCAGCCCGGTCACGCGCATCGGGAGCCACGGCGCCCAGAGCAGCCACGACGACGACCCGCACGACCTGACGACCGACCAGCGGAAGCTCCTCGAGCGTCTGACCGGCGACCTGCACGGCGTGGTCGAGGAGCACCCCGGGGTGCGGCTCGAGCACAAGCCTGCGGCCACCGTCCTGCACACCCGCGGCGAGGAGGAGGCCGTCGCCGAAGCGGCGGTGCGGTCCGCGCTGGAGGTGGCCGGGCGGCATACCGGGGTGAAGGTGCTCCAGGGGAAGAACGTCGTGGAGATGTCGGTCGTCACCGCCGACAAGGGCACCGCGCTGCTGGCGCTGCAGGAGAAGGTGGGCGCCGAGGCCGTCCTCTACTTCGGGGACGACGTCACCGACGAGCACGCCTTCGAGGTCATGCGCGGGCCCGACGTGAGCGTCAAGGTCGGTGAGGGCGACACGGCGGCGCGCCACCGGGTCGAGACCTCCGAGCAGGTCGCCGAGGCCCTGCGCCTGCTCCTCGCGCTCCGCCGCGAGGCCACGTCGAGCTGACCGGTCAGGAGCGTGGGCGGGCCGCGCCGGTCGAACCGCGCACCACCAGCTCGGGACGGAAGATGTACTCCGCCCGCGGGGCCGGCTCCCCCGCGATCTCGTCGAGCAGGGCCCGCACCGCGGCCTCGCTCATGGCCTGCACGCTCTGGCGGATCGTCGTCAGCGGTGGGTCGGTGAACGCGATGAGCGGCGAGTCGTCGTAGCCGACGACCGAGAAGTCGTCGGGCACCTCGAGGCCCATCCGCCGGGCCGCCCGGATCGCGCCGAGCGCCATGAGGTCGGAGCCGCAGACCACTGCGGTGCAGCCCTTCTCGATCAGGCGGGTGGCCGCGGTGTCGCCGCCCTCGACCGAGAACATCGTCTTCTCGATGAGGGGCTCGGCGTCGTCGCGACCGAGCAACGACTTCATCGAGTTGCGGTAGCCGGTGATCTTGCGGATGACGGGCACGTAGCGGTCGGGGCCGATGGCCAGGCCGATCTCCTTGTGCCCCAGAGCCACCAGATGGGTGAGGGCCAGCTCCATCGAGGCCACGTCGTCGTTCGAGATGAACGGCGCGTCGATGCCCTCGTGGTAGCCGTTGACGAGCACGATGGGCAGCCCGCGTTCGCGGAGCTTCTCGTAGCGCTCGGGATCCGTTGTGGTGTCGGCGTGCTGGCCGCTGACGTAGATGATCCCGGCGACTCCGCGGTCGAGCAGCATCTGCACGTACTCGTCCTCGTGCACCCCGCCCGGCGTCTGCGTGCAGAGCACGGGGGTGAACCGCAGCCGGGCCAACGCCGTCTCGATGATCTGGGCGAACATCGGGAAGATCGGGTTGGTCAGCTCGGGCACGATGAGCCCGACGAGCCCCGCACTCTTGCGCCGCAGGCGGGAGGGCCGGTCGTAGCCCAGGACGTCGAGTGCGGTCAGCACGGCCTGCCGGGTCGACTCCGCCACGCCGGGCTTGCCGTTGAGCACCCGGCTGACGGTCGCCTCGCTGACATCCGCGTGCGCGGCGATGTCAGCCAGCCGTGCCTTCACTCACTCACCTGCCATGTCCACACCGAGACCTGCGGGCCGTCTGCCTGCAGGCTCATTCTGCCCTCACCGAAAACCGGGGCGTCACCGTATCTGGCAACTCCGGCCTCGATGCCCGGCAGGCGGGACGTGGTGATGTGGACGGCGTCGTGTGCGTGACGGGCGCAGTGCACCAGCGCCACCTCGGTGGGCGACTCGCGCAGGAACACGAGCGCGTCGTCGTCGGCGTGCACCCAGCGCATACCACCCTCGCGCAGGGCCACCGACTCGTTGCGAGCGGCGATGAGGCCGCGGTAGGCCCCCAGCAGCGCTGCGTCCCAATGCTGCTCGTCCCACGGCATGGGACGACGGCCGTCCTCGCCGAACTCCCCCTCCATGCCGATCTCATCGCCGTACGTGAACATCGGGATGCCCGGCAGGGTGAAGAGCAGCCCCGCTGCCACCTCGACATGGCGGACGTCGTCGACGAGGGTGCGGATGCGGGTGGTGTCGTGCGAGCCGACGAGGTTGAAGCTGTGCCGCACCGTGCTCCACGGCACCATCGCCGTGAACTCGCGCATCGTCTCCATCACCGAGTGGCCGCCGAGCCGCGGCACCATCAGCGGGGAGCCGAGGAACTTCGGCGCGTGGCCGCGCGCCCGCAGCCACGTCCAGACCGGCCGCGTGAAGCCGGCGTAGTTCATCACGCCGTGCCAGCCGTCGCCCTGGGCGTCCTGCGTGTAGTCGTGGCAGTGCTCGCCGACCAGCAGCGCGTCGGGGGCAGCCTCCTCCATGGCCAGCCGCATCTGCCGGGCGATCTCGGCGTTGCGGTCCTGCCCGCGGTAGCGGCCGGTCATGTTGGCCACGTCTACCCGCCAGCCGTCGAGCGGGCTGTCACCGGTGATCCAGCGGCGCACCACCCCGGCCTCGTCCTCGAAGACGCGGTGGCGCAGGGCGTCGCTGTCGTAGTTGAGCTTCGGCAGCGACTTCACGCCGAGCCAGGCGACGTAGTCGCCGTCCTCCCAGAAGTAGTAGCCGTGCTCCTCGCTCTCGGGGTCCTGCTGGGCCGTGACGAACCACTGGTGCGCGTCGCCGGTGTGGTTGGTGGTGAAGTCGCCGAGCACGCGCATCCCCCGCGCGTGGCAGGCGTCGACGAGCCGGGCGAGGGCCTCGTCGCCGCCGAGCACCGGGTCGACGTGGTCGAAGCTCGACGCGTCGTAGCGGTGGTTGGAGCGTGCGGGGAAGAACGGCGTCAGGTAGACGACGTTGACCCCGAGCCGCTCGAGGTGGTCGAGGTGCTCGACGATGCCGTCGAGGTCACCCCCGTAGAGCTGGGTCGCGATGACGTCCTGCTCGAGCAGCACCGGCTCGTCCCAGCCGCGCGGCACGGCCCAGTCGGGCACCTCGCGCTCGTCCTGGCCGGCCGAGCGGCCGAACCGGTCGGGGAAGATCTGGTAGACGACGGCTCCGCTCGCCCAGGCGGGCGGGGCACCGAAGGCGGTGAGACGGAAGTCCGCGGCATCCGGCACGTCGCGGTGGTGCACCCCCGTGCCGTTCAACCACTGGTATGCCGTGGGGCCGCCCTCGAGGATGAACCGGTAGTTGGTGACGGGGTTGTGCACGACGATGTCGGCCACCCACCAGGTGTCGCTCGCAGTCTCGCGCTCGATGACCGCGTCGACGAAGAACGGCTCGGCGTCGGGCGTGAGCCGCACGTGGACGGCCGTGACGTCCGCCTCCTTCGGCACGCGGACGCGGACGGTGACGGTCTCGCCGAGCGCCGGGTGCGGGTTGGAGACGTAGAGCGCCGAGCCGTCGTGGTGCGGCTGGGCGAGCAGGTCGTGGCGTGCGTTGGAGCGAGGGTCGAGGGCTGCGTCGGAGGCGCTCACTTCACCGAGCCCTGGGTGAGACCGCCGACGAGGTAGCGCTGCGCCCCGAGGTAGAGCAGCACCACCGGCAGCGAGGCCAGCAGGGCGCCGGTGGCGAACTGGCCGAAGAGGCGGTTGCGCTCGTTGCCCACGGTCATGCTGTAGAGCCCGACACTGAGGGTCTGGCTGTCGACGTCGCGCAGGAAGATGCTCGCGAGGATGAACTCGCTGTAGAGGCCGACGAACCCGAGCATGAAGACGGTGACGAGGATCGGCATGACCAGGCGCAGCGTCATGGTGAAGAAGATGCGTGCGTGGCTGGCACCGTCGACCTTGGCGGCCTCGTCGAGCTCGCGGGGCACGGTGTCGAAGTAGCCCTTGAGGAGCCACACGTTGGCGCCCATCGCGCCGCCGAGGTAGACGAGCAGCAGGCCCCAGACAGTGTTGAGGCCGATGGCGGGGATGATGTCGCCGATGGCCGCGAAGGTGACGTAGATCGCCACGAAGGCCAGGAAGGCCGGGAACAGCTGGAGCAGCAGCAGCGCCAGCAGGCCGGGACGTCGGCCCGCGAAGCGCATGCGCGAGAACGCGTAGGCGGCGCAGGCGCCGATGAAGGTCTGGGCAAAGGCCCCGACGAGGCCGATGACCAGCGAGTTGCGGTACCAGGTCGCGTAGGGGCGCGACGCGTCGTTGAACAGCGTCTCGAGGTTGGCCAGCGAGAACTCCGTCGGGATGAGCGAGCTCGTCGACAGCGTGCCGGCCGGGTTCAGCGCGGCGGAGATGAGGAACATGACGGGGAACAGCGCCCACACCAGGACGACGGCCACGAGCACGTAGCGCCACCACATGCTGCCACCGCCGACGGTGCGGGTACCGGACCGCTCCGGACGGCGCCGGGCCTCCGGCGTGACGGTCGGGACGGTGGTCTGCACTCCGGTCGACATGTCAGTTGACCTCTTCCAGGGACTTGGTGCGGCGGAATCCGGCGTAGCTCATGACGCCGACGATCAGGAAGATGAAGATCGAGATCGCCGACGCCAGACCGTAGTTGGGGTTGACACCGCTGAAGGCGATGCGGAAGGCGTAGGTGATCAGCAGGTCGGTGGACCCGATGCTGGTGTCGCCCGAGGTGAACGGACCACCCTCGGTCATGAGGAAGATCAGCGTGAAGTTGTTGAAGTTGAACGCGAACGACGCGATCAGCAGCGGGCCGACCGCCACGAGCAGCAGCGGCATGATGATCGACCGGACCGTGCGCACTGGACCGGCCCCGTCGATGCGGGCCGCCTCGCGGACGTCACCCGGGATCGACTGCAGGGCGCCGGTGCACACGAGGAACATGTAGGGGAAGCCGAGCCACAGGTTGGCGATGAGGATCGCCGCCTTGGCCGCCCACGGGTTGCCGAGCCAGTCGACGTTGAGGCCGGTGATGTTGTTGATGAGCCCGTAGTCCTGGTTGAACATCGACATCCACAGCAGCGCCGTGACGAAGCCCGGGATCGCGTACGGGAGGATCAGGATCGACCGGTAGAAACCCTTGCCGCGCAGCCGGTCGTCGTTGAAGAGCAGCGCGAGCAGCATGCCCATCACGAACGTCGACATCACCGAGATCAGCGCGAAGGCGACGTTCCAGGTGAAGATCTTCACGAAGCCGGCGCGAATGGTCTCGTTGGTCACGAGGGTCTCGAAGTTCTCCCAGCCCACGTTCTCCTTCCAGCCCTGCGGGAAGGCCTCGCCCTGGCCGTCCTCGGGCACCCAGGAGGCGTCGCGCGGCACGTAGGTCTTGCCGGTCGAGGTGTCGGTGAGCTTGTCGGCGGACTCGTCGTAGGTGACCGTCGCACGGCCCTCGAAGGCCTCGCTGAGGCCGATGGCCTTGATGCCGCCGTCGCCCTTCGGCACGGCGAACTCGCCGAGGTCCTTGCCGCGCTGGTTGACCTGCCTGGCGTCGAGGATGACGAACCCCGGGGCAGCGGTGATCTTGCCGGTGGTGGTCGCCTCGACCCCGTCGGCGGGCAGGTCCTCGAGGCCCTCTGCGGTCCCCTCGAGGTACTTCCCGTCCGGGTCGGTGAGCAGGAACGTGAGGTCGCCGGTGGCGGGGTCCTGGCCCTCGGGGACGGCAACGCTCAGCCGGTAGCGCGGCGAGCCCGGGACCTCCTGCACCGAGTTGGCGACGATGTTCGCCGTCGCGTCCTCCTTGCTCAGGAGGTGGCCGTCGCCGTAGTTGGTGAAGGCCGTCGCCGCGGTGTAGGCGATCGGCCAGATCTGGAACGCGACGAGCAGGAGCATGCCCGGCAGCAGGTACTTCAGGGGCACCGCCCGGCGGGTGGCGTAGACCGCGACGACCGCCATGACCACGAAGGCGATGAGCACGACGAACAGCGAGTTCCCCTGCTCGACCAGCCTCCAGGAGACGAGGGTCGCGAAGGCGACGACCAGGGCGATGGCCGCCCACCTGACGACGACCACCCACACCGGCGCCGGGCCGGAGCGGGCGGAGGGGTCTCCGCGGAACGTGGTGTCAGCAGCCATGGGCGCTCTCCTGGGACGGCGGCCGCTGCTCCGGTGGTGGGCCAGCGGCGTTGGTGGCGGACGGGCGCGGGGCCCGAGGTGGTGCGGTGGTGCGGTGGTGCGGTGGTGAAGCGGCATGCCGGGTGGTCACCACGGGTGGTGACCACCCGGCATACGTCATGCGGGAACTGCTCGGGAGAGCATCAGCCCTTGGCGATGTTCGCCACGATCTCCTTCTGGGCCGCGTCGAAGCGGGCCTTGGCGTCCTTGCCGGAGATGACGTCGGCAGCAGCCTGGCCGAGCGGGCCCCAGACCGAGTTCATGGCGGGGATGTTCGGCATGGGCTTGCCGTCCTTGCCGGCCTCGAACCACGCCTTGACGTCCTTGTCCTTGGCGGCGACCTCGTCGTAGGCCTCCTTCAGGGCCGGCGGGCGGCCACCCTGCTCGAAGAGCGCGAGCTGGACGTCCTTGCGGGGGACGTAGTTGGTGACGAACTCCTGCGCCAGCACGGCGTTCTTGGCCTTGGCCGAGACGTAGAACATCTGGACGCCGAGGAACGGCTGCATCTGGCCACCGCCGGCCAGCGAGGGCAGGCTGGTGATCTCGTACTTGATGCCGGCCTTTTTGGCGTTCGGCACCGACCAGGGGCCGGTGATGAAGAACGGCGCCTTGCCGCTGGTGAACAGGCCCTCGGCGTTGTCGTCGCCGACGTTGGTCGACAGGATCTTCTTCTTGCCGAGGTCCGCAAGGACCTGGGCGCCCTTGACCGAGCCGAGGCTGTTGACGATCACCTTGTTGGCGTCGTAGTCGCCGTTGGCCTTGGTGGCGAAGATGCCACCGTCGAACGCGCTCAGGTAGGGGTAGCTGTAGTAGGCGTTGCCGGTCTTGCCGACGGCCTGGATGAGCACGTTGGTGACCTTGCCGCCGGACTTGGCCTTGGCGTCGTTGCCCATCTTGACGAGCTCGTCCATCGTCTTCGGGGCGGTGGGGGCCAGCTCGGTGTTGCGCATGAGGCCGATGTTCTCCACGGCGTAGGGCACGCCGTAGGTCTGGCCGTTGAACTTGGTCGCGGCGATGGAGTTCTCGGAGAACTTGCCGGCGACGTCGGCGGAGACCTGGATCGGGGCGACGGCACCGTTCTGCACGAGCTCACCCAGCCAGTCGTGGGCGCCCACGATGACGTCCGGGCCCTTGCCGACCTTGGTGGCGTCCTTGAACTGCTCACGCAGGTCGACCGAGATCTGGACGGCGACCTTGACGCCGTTCTCCGCCCCGAACTCCTGGGCGTACTTCGTCAGGATCGGCGCACGGTCGGCGTCGGTCCAGATCACGAGGTCGGCCGCGGCGTCACGGACGGGGGCCTCGGTGCCGGTCGGGGTGGGCGCCGGGGCAGCGGTGGTGGTCTCGGAGGCCGAGCTGGTCGAGGCCGAGGGGGAGGCGGCCTCGCCGCCACCGCCGCAGGCGCTCATGAGCAGCGCGGCGACACCCGTCACGGCCGCTGCGCCGAAGGCACGCTTGTGCATGAATTCTCCTTGGTGTGCGCAGGGCGCGTCCTTGCGGCCCTGACGGTGGCAGGAAGATAGCAAGAACTTTCAGCAAGACTGGCCCTAGTGCTGCAAGTTCTTGCACACGATTCGGTAACTCCTGCGCTCCGCAGCAGCCGCCGACCCGTGCCCCGGCTCCGCCGCCCCATGGTGGACCGGTTGTGGCCAAATGTCGCGTCGTAGGACAGACTGACGCCACCCGCGGGCACCGACGCCCGCAGGTGCACCACCCTTTACAACGGATCGTCCGGCACGTTCCTGCCGGTGAAGGAAGGCAACGACGCCATGGCCACAGTCAAGTTCGACGAAGCGACCCGGATCTACCCGGGCAACGACACCCCCTCGGTCGACAAGCTCAACATCGACATCGAGGACGGGGAGTTCCTCGTCCTGGTCGGCCCCTCCGGGTGCGGCAAGTCGACGTCCCTGCGCATGCTCGCCGGCCTCGAAGAGGTCAACGAGGGCAAGATCTGGATCGGTGACCGCGACGTCACCAACCTCTCCCCGAAGGACCGTGACGTCGCCATGGTCTTCCAGAACTACGCGCTCTACCCGCACATGTCCGTCGCCGACAACATGGGCTTCGCCCTGAAGATCGCCGGCGTCGACAAGAGCGAGATCAACAAGCGCGTCCAGGAGGCGGCGAAGATCCTCGACCTCGAGCCCTACCTCGAGCGCAAGCCGAAGGCCCTCTCCGGCGGCCAGCGCCAGCGCGTCGCCATGGGCCGGGCCATCGTGCGCCAGCCGCAGGTGTTCCTCATGGACGAGCCGCTGTCGAACCTCGACGCCAAGCTCCGCGTGCAGACCCGCACCCAGATCGCCTCGCTGCAGCGCCGCCTCGGCGTCACCACGGTCTACGTCACCCACGACCAGATCGAGGCCATGACCATGGGCGACCGCGTCGCGGTGCTCAAGGACGGCATCCTGCAGCAGTGCGACACCCCGCGCCGCATGTACGACCACCCGAACAACGTCTTCGTGGCCGGTTTCATCGGCTCCCCCGCCATGAACCTGCTCGACGTGCCGGTGGTCGACGGCGGCGTGAAGCTCGGCACCGGCACCTACCCGGTCGCGCGCGAGCACCTCAAGGAGGCCCACGGCCAGAGCGTCACCATGGGCGTGCGCCCCGAGGACCTCAACCTCACCACCGAGGGCCAGGGCATCCCCGTCGTCGTCGACGTCGTGGAGGAGCTGGGCGCTGACGCCTACATCTACGGCACCGCCCACGAGGCCAAGCAGCACCAGGACTACGACGAGTCCGGCGCCGACCTGCCGCAGCGGCCGTTCATCGCCCGCGTCGACGGCCGTCGCCCCCCGCAGAAGGGTGAGACCGTCTACCTCGCCCCCAAGGAGGGCCACGTCCACATGTTCGACGTGGAGAACGGCAACCGCCTCGGCGACTGACACGACCGCCCGGTGGCCAGGCGCTCGCACAACCGGCGACTGACCACCGACCGCATCGTGGGAGGGCGGCACCCGTGAGGGGTGCCGCCCTCCTCGCATCTGCCACGATGGCTGCGTGGCACTCGAGATCTCCGCAGCCCGTCCCGATCCGGCCCTGCTCGACCTGCCGTGGCACCTGCCCCTCGAGACGTGGCCGGAGAAGCACCTCGCCGCCCTGCCTCGGGGCATCTCCCGGCACGTGGTGCGCTTCGTCCGACTCTCGCACCGGGTGCTGGCGGTCAAGGAGATCAAGACCGACATCGCCTTCCGCGAGTACCACCTGCTCCGGGCGCTCGGCCGCCTCGACCTTCCCTGCGTGGAGCCGTTCGGCATCGTCAGCGGCCGCGAGCAGGAGGACGGCACGGCCCTCGACGGCTGCCTCATCACCCGCCACCTGCAGTTCTCGCTCCCCTACCGCGCGCTGTTCAGCCAGACCCTGCGCCCCGACACCGCCAAGCGCCTCATCGACGCGCTTGCCGTGCTGCTCGTGCGCCTCCACCTCGAGGGGTTCTGGTGGGGAGACGTCTCCCTGTCAAACACCCTGTTCCGGCGCGACGCCGGCGCGTTCGCGGCATACCTGGTCGACGCCGAGACGGGCGAGCTGCACCCCAGCCTGACCGCGGGGCAGCGCGCGCACGACCTCGAGATCGCCCGGGTCAACATCGCCGGCGAGCTGATGGACCTCGAGGCCGGGGGGCTGCTCCACGAGGCCGCCGACCCGATCGAGACGTCGAACCGGATCGTGACGCGCTACACCGACCTGTGGGAGGAGCTCACCGGCCTCGAGCGCTTCGAGAAGGGTGACCGCTGGCGCGTCGACGAGCGGATCCGCCGGCTCAACGAGCTGGGCTTCGACGTCGACGAACTGGCCATCTCGACCGACATCGGCGGCACCACGATCCAGATCCAGCCGAAGGTCGTCGACGCCGGCCACCACTCCCGCCGCCTGCTGCGCCTCACCGGCCTCGATGTCGAGGAGAACCAGGCCCGGCGGCTACTCAACGACCTCGACTCCTTCCGTGCCTCCCAGGACCGCCAGGGAGAGGACGAGGAGATCGTCGCCCACGACTGGCTGGCCAAGATCTACGAGCCGGTCACGCGCACCGTCCCGCGCGAGTACACCGCCAAGCTGGAGCCCGCCGAGATCTTCCACGAGGTGCTCGAGCACCGCTGGTACATGTCGGAGAAGGCCAACCACGACGTGCCCATCGAGGATGCCATCAAGGACTACGTCGCGACGGTGCTGCCGGGCAAGCCGGACGAGAAGTCGGTGCTCGGCGTCGACACCGTCGAGATGCCGGTCGTGGCCATGCTCGGCGACGAGATCGGAGAGGGCTGAACCGCCTGCGCGCTCGGGCCGCCCCTCAGTAGCGCGGCATCGACTGGGCCTCGAACCAGTCGCTCGAGTCCTTGCGCCACAGGAAGTAGACCGCCAGCGCCCCCACGAGGGTCGTCAGCGCGGACACCGCGAAGGCCAGTGGCATGGCGCCCACCTGGGGCAGGCTGGCGAGCAGGAAGACCGCGTTGAGGGCGAACAGCACCGTCGCCACGATCCGGGCCCAGCTGCGGCCCTTCCCGTTGGCCCATGCCATGAACAGCCACAGAGCCAGAGCGATGATGCCGAAGACGATGCCCATCGCCACGCCCAGGGTGACGAACCCGTCGATCTGTTGGGGCGTGAGGCTTTCCGGCTGCCCGGCCATGGCGTCCTCGATGGACCGCCGCATCACGTCGTCGCTTGCCGGCGTCAGGAGAAGGCTGACGACGCTCAGGCCTGCACCGGCCCACATCAGCCGCACGGCGTTGGTGGCCGACTGCGGGCGCGCGAGGTTCGCTTGGCCGGCCGGCGGTGGCGAGGTCGGCATCGGCCCGGACGCGGGCGGCATACCGGGGTAGCCCCCGGGCATGCCGGGGTGGCCCTGGTGCCCGGGGGGCGGCGGGTACGGAGTGCTCATGACTCTCCTTGGTCGATGTCGGTGGCGAGGACGTCAGGCCCCGGAGACGATCGCGCCCCGCGTGACCGCCTCGTGAGGCGGGCGCGGGGCGCGATCGACGCGGCCGGTGGCAACAGCCCTGGGGCTGCGCCGGGCGTCAGGCGTTGGAGTTCGCCGTCATCGCGCCGGTGGCGATGAGGATGACCCACGTGATGAGGCCGAGCACCAGGAAGATGGTGCCGATGATGCCGCAGATCCGGCCCGCGTTGACCGTGCCACGGTTGGAGTAGGCGCCAGGGTTAGCGTCGATCTCGCGGATCGCGTTGTTGCCCATGATCCACGCGACCGGGCCGAGCAGCTGGACGCAGACGATCGACAGGATGCCGAGGATGAGGATCAGAGTGCCCTTGGGGTGCTCGCGGGGACCCATCGGGCCGGATCCCTCGACGTAGCCCGGGGCGGGCGGCGGTGCGGAGTAGCCGCCACCACCGGGAGGCGGCGGGTAACCCCCGCCACCGGGCGGCGGAGGCGGCGTGGAGCCGGAGTCGGACATGCGGTTCCCTTTCGCTGGCGCTCCCCCTTGGGCGCGACTGCACCGAACGCTAGCGGAATTCTCCCCTTATGAGCGGGTTGCCCCGGCCGCGCGTCGCCGGGCGATCTCGTAGAGGGTGACGCCCGTCGCGATGCCCGCGTTGAGCGACTCGACGGCCGACGACATGGGGATCGAGACGATCTGGTCACACGTCTCGCCCACCAGGCGCGACAGGCCCTTGCCCTCCGAGCCCACCACGACCACGAGCGGCTCGGTGGCGAGCGCCAGCTCCGGCAGAGTCACGTCGCCGTCCATGTCGAGACCGAGGATGAAGAATCCGGCCTTGCGGAAGTCCTCGAGGCTGCGGGTGAGGTTGGAGGCCAAGGCGACCGGCACCCGCGCGGCGGCACCCGCCGAGGTCTTCCAGGCACTGGCGGTCATGCCCACCGACCGCCGCTCGGGGACGACGACCCCGTGACCGCCGAAGGCCGCGACCGAGCGGATGATCGCGCCGAGGTTGCGCGGGTCGGTGATGCCGTCGAGGGCCACGACCAGCGGGATGCCAGGCGCCTCGGGGTCGACCAGGTCCGACGGGTGCGCGTACTCGTACGGCGGGACCTGGACGGCCAGGCCCTGGTGCACGGCTCCGTCGGTGAGCCGGTCGAGCTCCCCGCGGGGCGTCTCGAGGATGGGGATGCTGCGCTCGGTCGCCGTCTTGAGGGCCTCGCGGACGCGGTCGTCGGCGTCGATCCGGCCGGCGACGTAGAGCGTGGTCACCGGGACGTTCGCCCGCAGCGCCTCGACGACCGCGTTGCGCCCGGCCACCATCTCGCTGGAGCCCTTGGAGCGGCGGCCGCCCGACGGACGACCCTGCCCGGCCCGGCCCGGGGCGGGTGCGCCGCGCTTGGCCGCGGCCTTGGCCATCTTGTGCGCCTTGTGGTGCGGCCGTTCGGTGGCCTTGGGCGTGGGGCCCTTGCCCTCGAGCCCGCGGCGGCGCTGACCGCCCGAGCCGACGGTGGCGCCCTTCTTGGAGGCGCCCTTGCGGATCGCCCCTCGGCGCTGGGAGTTGCCTGCCATGTGTGCCTCTCAGCCTTCGGTGCGCCGGGCGAGCGACCAGGTCGCACCCGAGGCGGTGTCTTCGATGTGGATGCCGACCGCGTTCAGCTGGTCGCGGATGGCGTCGGCGGTCGCGAAGTCGCGGGCCGCCCGGGCCGCGGCGCGCGCCTCGAGCTGCGCCCCGACGAGGGCGTCGAGGGCCAACTGGGCCTCGTTGCCGCCGTTGGAGGCGCCACCTTCCCAGCGCGGGTCGAGGGGGTTGACGCCGAGCAGGTCGGTCATCGCCACGACTTGGGCGAAGGCCTCCGCCACGCCCTCGTCGTCGCCGTCGTCGAGCGCCGTGTTGCCCGCGCGCACTGTCTCGTGCACCACCGCGAGCGCACCCGAGACGTTGAGGTCGTCGTCCATCGCCTCCGCGAAGGCCTCCGGGACGCGGCTGTGGTCGGGGGTGTTGTCGGCGCTGCCGTTCAGCGAGCGGATCGCCCGGCGCAGGAAGCCGTCGATGCGCTCGACCGCGGTGTCGGCCTCCTGGAGGGAGCCCTCGTGGTACTCGATCGTCGATCGGTAGTGCGCCGCCGTGAGGTAGTAGCGGACCGCCAGCGGGCGGGCGACCTTCGTGACCTCGCTGACGACGAGCGAGTTGCCGAGCGACTTGCTCATCTTCTCGCCGGCGACGGTGACCCAGGCGTTGTGGAGCCAGAAGTTCGCGAAGTCCAGCCCCGCGGCGCGCGACTGGGCCTGCTCGTTCTCGTGGTGGGGGAAGCGCAGGTCGACGCCGCCGCCGTGGATGTCGAAGGCGTCGCCGAGGTACTTGCGGGCCATCGCCGAGCACTCGAGGTGCCAGCCCGGACGTCCCACACCGAAGGGGGTGGGCCAGGAGGCGCTCACCGGCTCGGTCTCCTTGCGGCCCTTCCACAGGGCGAAGTCGCGGGGGTCGCGCTTGCCACGCGGGTCCGCGTCCTCGGCCGCCGCCATGTCCTCGATCTTCTGGTGGGTCAGCGAGCCGTACTCCGGGAAGCTGCGCACGTCGAAGTAGACGTCACCGCTGCCGTCGGGAGCCGGGTAGGCGTGGCCCTTCTCGATGAGCACCTGCATGAGCTCGACCATCTCGGGCACATGACCGGTGGCGCGGGGCTCGTAGGTGGGAGGCAGCACGCCGAGCAGGTCGAGCGCCCGGGCCGTCTCGATCTCGTTGCGGTACGACAGCGCGAACCACGGCTCGCCGGCCTCCGCGGACTTGGCCAGGATCTTGTCGTCGATGTCGGTGACGTTGCGCACCAGGGTGACCCGGTAGTCGTAACGGCCCTCGAGCCACCGGCGCAGCACGTCGAAGGCGACGGCGAAGCGGACGTGACCGATGTGCGGGGCGCTCTGGGTCGTGAGCCCACAGATGTAGATCCCCACCTGACCGGGCACCAGGGGGGTGAAGTCGCGCAGCTCGCGCGCGGCGGTGTCGAACAGGCGGAGGCTCACGCGCGCAAGGTTACCCGCGGGTGCCTTCCCCGGACTAAACGAGCAGCAGGCGCACCCGGCCCCAAGCCCATCGCTCGGCGCTGGCTCAGCAGACGTTGCTGCCGCAGGGGCATGCAGCAACGTGGGCGCCCGGCAGCAACTCCTGCTAGCAGAGGTTGCTGCAGGAAGGCTCGGGCTCAGTGGCCGCGGTCGACCCACTCCTGCAGGTGTGGCGCCTCCGCCGCGATCACGGTCGAGTCGCCGTGACCCGTCAGCACCACCGTCTCGTCGGGCAGGCTCAGCAGCTTGTCGCGGATCGAGTCGATGATCGTGGGGAAGTCGCTGTAGGAGCGCCCCGTCGCGCCGGGTCCGCCGCTGAACAGGGTGTCCCCGCTGAAGAGCACGCCGAGCGCTGGCGCGTAGAAGCAGCAGGCCCCCGGGGAGTGCCCCGGGGTGTGGATGACGTGCAGGTCGACGTCGCCGACAGTGATGACATCGCCGTCGCGAAGCTCGCGGTCGGGGGTCACCGGGTAGAGCTGGTCCCACAGCACCCGGTCCTCCGGGTGCAGGTATGCCGGCGCACGGGTGGCGTCGCAGACCTCACCGACGCCGTTGATGTGGTCGTTGTGCGCGTGGGTGCACAGCACCCCCACCACCTTCCGCTCACGCGGGATCGACTTCACGATCCGGCGGGCGTCGTGTGCCGGGTCGATGACCACGCACTCCTTGTCGTCGCCCACGATCCAGACGTTGTTGTCGACCTCCCAGGAGCCGCCGTCGAGCTCGAAGGTGCCCGAGGTGACCAGCCGGTCGACCCGCACGCCGCCCTTGGAGGGTGCGAGGTCCGGCATACCGACGGTACCGCTCACAGGACCACCACCGAGCGGAGCACCTCGCCGCGCTCCATCTTCTCGAAGGCCTTCTCGACGTCACCGAGGGCGATGCGCTCGGTGACGAACGCGTCGAGGTCGAAGCGGCCCTGGCGGTAGAGGTCGACCAGCATCGGGAAGTCGCGGCTGGGCAGGCAGTCGCCGTACCAGCTCGACTTCAGCGCGCCGCCGCGGCCGAAGATCTCGAGCATCGGCAGGGTGACCTGCTTTTCGGGCGTCGGGACGCCGACCAGCACCACGGTGCCGGCGAGGTCGCGGGCGTAGAACGCCTGCTCGTAGGTCTCGGGCCGTCCGACCGCCTCGACCACGACGTCGGCGCCGAACCCCCCGGTCGCCGCCTTGATGGCCTCCACCGGGTCGGTCCTGGCGCTGTTGACCGTGTGGGTGGCGCCGAAACGCCTTGCGGCGTCGAGCTTCTCGTCGTCGATGTCCACAGCCACGATGGTCGTCGCTCCCGCGAGCCGGGCGCCCGCGATGGCCGCGTTGCCCACGCCGCCACAGCCGATGACCGCGACCGAGTCGCCCATGCCCACGCCGCCGGTGTTGACGGCCGCGCCGAAGCCGGCCATCACGCCGCAGCCGAGCAGGCCGACCGCGGCGGCGTCGGCCTCGGGGTCGACCTTGGTGCACTGGCCCGCGGCGACGAGGGTCTTCTCGATGAACGCCCCGATGCCCAGCGCCGGGCTCAGCTCGGTGCCGTCGGTGAGGGTCATCTTCTGCTTCGCGTTGTGCGTGGCGAAGCAGTACCACGGCTTGCCCTTCTGGCAGGCGCGGCACTGGCCGCAGACCGCTCGCCAGTTGAGGATGACGAAGTCGCCGGGCGCCACGTCGGTCACGCCCTCGCCGACCGCCTCGACGATGCCGGCCGCCTCGTGGCCGAGCAGGAAGGGGAACTCGTCGTTGATACCGCCCTGCCTGTAGTGCAGGTCGGTGTGGCACACCCCGCAGGTGTGCACCTTGACGACGGCCTCACCCGGGCCCGGGTCGGGCACCACGACGTCGACCACCTCGACGTCGGCGTCCTTGCTGCGGGCGATGACTCCCTTGACGGTCTGGGGCATGCGGTCCTCCTCGGGCGGGGCCAGGGGTCGGTATGCCGCCACCCTACGGCCCGTGCCGAGCCCCGGCGCGGACGCAGCGGGGCCGAGGCCGACCGCCTCTCGGGGCTCGGAACACCTGCTCCACCCGCGGAACCAACACAACGCCCGGAGAGGGGCCCTTCGGCTCTCCCCGGCGGCACGGGGTGGGTGCAGCCTGAGGCCGTTGGAAGGAGGTGTACTGATGAAGCTGACATTCCGGGACGCCATTGCCTCCCTGCTCATCGTGGCCATCGCGGTGCCGTACGTCGGCTACCTGGTGTACGACGAGATGCCCTTCATCGAGGACGCGCGCGGCATGTCCGCGGTCGGCCTCGTGCTGGGAGCCATCGCCTTCCTGGTGCTCCAGAGCGGCAACGCCGACGACCGCGTCGGGGCCGGTGAGGGTGTGGCAGCGATCGTGTCGATGGGCCTGGGCCTGGCCGCGCTGCTGTTGGCCGAGACGGCCGCCGCCGAGCTCCTCCTCGCGGTCTTCATGGGCTCGATCCTGCTGGTCTACGCCTTCGAGGTCGCCGACCACGCCGGGCTGGTCCACGCCCACGCCGGGCCCCACGCCCACGCCGGGCCCCACGCCCACTGAGGCCCAGGCGACGCGGCCCTGCGCCACGAGGGGCCGGTGCACCGCACCGGCCCCTCTCCCTGGCGGTCGTCAGCCGACCGGGTGGACCAGGGCGGTCGCGATCGCCGCGGCTCCCTCACCACGGCCGGTGAGGCCGAGCCCGTCGGTGGTGGTGCCGCTGACCGACACCGGTGCGCCGCACGCCGCCTCGAGGGCGGCTTGGGCTTCCTCGCGACGCGTGCCGATCTTGGGGCGGTTGCCGACGACCTGAACCGCGACGTTCCCGATCTCGAAGCCGGCCTCACGGACCAGACGAGCCGCCTCCGCGAGCAGCGCGACACCTGATGCCCCGACCAGCTCCGGCCGCGAGGTCCCGAAGTGCGCGCCGAGATCACCGATGCCGGCGGCCGAGAACAGTGCGTCACAGGCGGCGTGCGCGGCCACGTCGGCGTCCGAGTGGCCCTCGAGCCCGCGCTCCCCAGGCCAGAGCAGCCCGGCCACCCACAGCTCGCGCGCGCTGCCCTCTGGTGCGAAGGCGTGCACGTCGACGCCCACGCCCACCCGCGGCATACCGGTGTGCCTCATGGGCGTCATCCAACCACCAGCCGATCAGTCGGCTGCGTGGTCGTACGTGACCGAGGTCAGCAGGGAGTCCCGTCGCAGCTCCGCAGCCGACGCCGTGGGGCCTTCCGAGCGGGCGTAGGCCCAGAACATGTGGCGCTGCCGACCCGGCGCGCCGGGCACGGCGGCATACGCACTGGCGCCCGAGCCAACGATGCGCAGGTCGTCGTCCACGGGTGCCTGCGGCACACCCTCGAGGCAGGACTGCTCGACCTCGCGGCCCGCGACGGCCAGGCCGAAGCGGGTCTGGGCCTGCTCGGCCCAGGCCCGCACCTCGGCACAGGCCTGAGGGAGCTCCCCAGCCGGCACCGTGCGGCGCCATGCGACCGTCGCCGAGGTGGGGTCCTTCGCCGGGTCGAGGTGCACGACGACACGACCGAGCCGCAGGACGCGGAGGGCGCCCCGAGGGCGGCGAGCGCCGCAGCGCCCTTCTCGGCGGGCGAAGGCCCGTCGGCGCACCCGGTGAGGGCGCACAGGGTCGCCAGGGCGAGGGTGAAGCACACCCGCCTGGTCAGGCCCCCGCCGCGCACACAGAGCACAGCATGGCGGCTGGCGACCGGGCCGGCCGGGTTTCCGGCAGACAGTAGGAAACCTGGTCGCACCACCCAGCGCCACGCCGTAGCCTGCAGCCGCATGAGCGAGCCCATGGCGATCCCCGTCCTCACCGGCCCCACCGTGACCCTGCGCCCGCACGTGGACGCCGACCTCGGGCCGATCCTCGAGCGCTGCGCCGACCCCGACAGCATCCGGTGGACGACCGTGCCCACGCCCTACACCGAGGACATGGGCCGGGAGTACCTCGCCGAGATCATGCAGCCGTCCCAGAAGCAGGTCTCCTGGGCCATCGAGCGCGAAGGCGCCTACGCGGGCACCATCGACCTCCGGGCGTGGAGCCGCGAGCCGGGCCACAGCAGCGGCAACATCGGGTTCGTCACCCACCCGCGCGTGCGCGGCCTCGGCGTGATGTCGGAGGCCGTGGGCCTGGTCGTCGACCACGCCTTCACCGACCTCGGGTGGGAGCTCGTGGCCTGGCAGGCCAATGTGGGCAACTACGCGAGCTACAAGGCCGCCTGGCGCAACGGCTTCCCGGTGCCGCAGCTCGTCCCGGCCCTGCTCGACCACAAGGGCCGCATGCTCGACGGCTGGCACTCGGTGCTCGAGCCCGACCTGCCTCGCGACCCCGTGGCCCCGTGGGACGAGGTGTGCGCCGTGCTGAAGGAGCACGAGCGCACGGCCCGCCGCCCCGGTTAGCCCCGGAGCTCCTCGCGCAGGTAGACCGCCGCGACCGCCAGGTCGTGGGGCGTGGTCACCTTCATGGCGCGGGGGTCGCCGGGCACGACGACGACGGGCTCGCCGAGACGTTCGACCAGCCCGGCGTCGTCGCTGGCCGACGCGCCGCCGGCGTGCGCCCTCTGGAGCAGCGTGCGCGTGAACCCTTGGGGCGTCTGCACCGCCCGCAGGTGGTCACGATCGGGCGTTCCGCGCACCCGGCCGTCGCCGTCGACCGTCTTGACCGTGTCGGCGACCGGGAGTCCTGGCACCACGGCCGGGTTGCCCGCCTCGACCGCGGCGATGACCGACTCGAAGAGCTCGGCCGGCGCGAGCGCCCGGGCCGCGTCGTGCACCAGGACGACGTCGTCGTCAGGGCGCAGCGCCGCCAGACCCGCGGCGACCGAGGCCGTGCGCTCGGCGCCCCCCACCACGACGTCGACGGCCTCGGGCCGGGTCGTGCCGTCGGCGACCGCCCGGGCCGCCTGGAGGTGGGTCTGCGGCGCGACCACCACCACGTGGCCGACAGCACGAACGGCGAGCGCGCGGCTCAGGGCATGCCCGAGCAGCGGCTCGCCGTTCAGCGTGACAAATACCTTGGGCTCAGCAGCGCCGAGCCGAGTGCCCTGTCCTCCTGCCACGAGGACGACAGCGACGCTCAGGAGGCGAGGACCTCGTCGAGGATGGCCTCGGCCTTGTCCTCGTTGGTCTTCTCCGCCAGGGCCAGCTCGGAGACGAGGATCTGGCGAGCCTTGGCCAGCATGCGCTTCTCACCGGCGGACAGGCCGCGGTCCTTGTCACGGCGCCACAGGTCGCGGACGACCTCGGCCACCTTGATGACATCGCCGGAGGCCAGCTTCTCGAGGTTCGCCTTGTAGCGGCGCGACCAGTTGGTGGGCTCCTCGGTGTGCGGAGCGCGGAGGACCTCGAAGACCTTGTCGAGCCCGTCCTGGCCGACGACGTCGCGGACGCCCACGAGATCGCAGTTCTCGGCAGGGACCTCGATGGTCAGATCACCCTGAGCCACCTTGAGCTTCAGGTAGAGCTTGTCCTCGCCCTTGATCGTGCGGGTGTTGATTTCTTCGATCAGTGCAGCCCCGTGGTGCGGGTACACGACCGTTTCGCCGACCTTGAAAACCATGTGCTGTTTTCCCCTTTCGCGACCTCCAGAATAACACGACGCGCCCTCCAGAGGAACTTGAGCCTTCGACGTTTCCGCAGGTCAGAGCCTCTTTTCGCTGGAATTTCCTTCGTGGGACGCTCTTGACAGACGCGACCGTGTCGTGCAACGCGCACGGGTGCGCGCAGCGAAAGCGGTCCCCGGTACGCTGTCACCCGTGATGCGCCGAACCCTTTCTCCCGCCCGTGCCGCCCGCCGTCTCGTGCCCTTGGCAGCTGCCGCGGCCGCGCTCGGGCTGGCCGGGTGCCAGGTGACCAACCCGATCCAGACCGACGAGCCGTACATCCCCGGCGACGGCGTGCCGGTCGACCTCGAGCAGGTGCAGATCCGCAACCTCGTGGTCGTGTCGGAGACCGAGGGCGGCGCGGGCACCCTCTCGGGTCATGTGGTCAACCGTGCCGGTGAGCCGGTGACCGTCACCTTCGCCGGCGAGGGAGGCGCGAACGCGAGCATCCAGGTGCCGGCCTACGCCGACGAGTCCCTGTCCACGCAGACTCCGGTCACGCTGACGCCCGTGACGGCCAAGCCGGGCGCGGTGGCCACGCTGCAGGTGAGCACCCAGGCCGCCGGCAGCAACATCGTGGAGGTGCCGGTGGTCACGCCCGAGGGCTACTACGAGACCCTCGCCCCCTAACCGTCCCCTCGCCGGCTCAGTCGGCCTCGGTTCAGTCCGCCTCGAACTTGTAGCCCAGCCCGCGCACGGTCACGATGTGCCGCGGGTTCCCGGGGTCCGGCTCGATCTTGGCCCGCAGCCGCTTCACGTGGACGTCGAGGGTCTTGGTGTCGCCGACGTAGTCGCTGCCCCAGACCCGGTCGATGAGCTGCATCCGGGTCAGCACCCGCCCGGTGTTGCGCAGGAGCATCTCCAGCAGCTCGAACTCCTTCAGCGGCATGGAGGCCTGCTCGCCGTTGACCGTCACCACGTGGCGTTCGACGTCCATCCGCACCGGGCCGGCCTCCAGCGTCGCCGGCAGGAGCTCCTCGGGCTCGGCGCGCCGGCGCAGGACCGCCTTGATCCGGGCCAGCAGCTCGCGGGACGAGTACGGCTTGGTGACGTAGTCGTCGGCGCCGATCTCCAGGCCGACGACCTTGTCGATCTCGCTGTCCTTGGCGGTGAGCATGATGACCGGCACGGCCGAGCGCTGCCGCAGCGCCCGGCACACGTCGGTGCCGGTGAGCCCCGGGAGCATCAGGTCGAGCAGCACCAGGTCGGCTCCGGCCCGGTCGAACTCCTCGAGCGCCTCGGTGCCGGTCTCCGCGACCGAGACCTCGTAGCCCTCCTTCTTCAGCAGGTAGGACAGCGGGTCGGAGTACGAGACCTCGTCCTCCACCACCAGGATGCGGGTCATTCGGCGGCCTCTCGTTGCGGGTCGTGGGTCGGGCCGTTCTCCCCAGAGCGGTCGACAGCCGCGGGGAGGCGGATGGTGAAGGTGGAGCCGCGGCCCTCGCGGCTCCAGACGGTGACGTCACCGCCGTGGTTGGCGCAGATGTGCTTGACGATCGCCAGGCCGAGCCCAGTGCCACCGGTCGTCCGCGACCGTGCCGCGTCCACCCGGTAGAAGCGCTCGAAGATGCGGTCCTGCTCGCTCTCGGGGATGCCGTGCCCACGGTCGGCCACGCTGATCTCGACGGCATTCCCGGCCCGGCGGACCCCCACGGCCACCCGGGTCCCCTGGTCGGAGTAGGCGATGGCGTTGCCGATGAGGTTGCGCACCGCGGTGACCAGCAGCTCCTCGTCACCGAAGACCTTGAGGTCGGGCTCGGCGGCCTCGGCCAGCTCGATCTTCTGGGCGTCGGCCTCCACGCGCGAACGCTCGAGCGCCTCGTGCACGGCGGAGCTGATGTCGACCAGGCGGGGCTCGTGCAGCACGTCGGCGACCTGCAGGCGCGAGAGGTCGACGATCTCCTTGACCAGCTGGCTCAGCCGGGCCGCCTCGACCTGCATCCGCCGCGCGAACCGCTCCACCGCCTCGGGGTCGTCCTTGGCATCGGCCACCGCCTCGGCGAGCAGCCCGATCCCGCCCACGGGGGTCTTCAGCTCATGGCTGACGTTGACCACGAAGTCACGCCTGACCTCCTCGAGGCGGTGTGCCTCGCTGCGGTCGTCGAGCAGCAGGAGCACCTGGCTGCTCCCGAGCGGCGCCACCCGAGCCTGCATGAAGACGCGACCGCGGCCGAGCGGTCCGCGCGACAGCTCGAGCTCGGCCTCGCGGATCACTCCGTCACGGCGCACCTGCCTGGCCAGCTCCCGCAGCTCGGCGTGCGCGAGCTCCTGCCCGCGGACCAGCCCGTAGGACACCGCGGCCGGCGAAGTGGTGATCACGGCGTCGGAGGAGTCGACGACGATGGCGCTCGAGCGCAGCACCGCGAGAACGGCGCCGACACCTGCGGGCAGTGCCGGTGGCTGTTCCGGCTCGGGCACCTCGTGCATCTGCCGCTCGGAGTACCGGACGGCGAGGACGGCGAACACGCCGATGACGAGCCCGGCGAAGCCGGACAGCACGGCGGCGGTTCCCACGTCCACGAGACTCAATGTACGCAGAGAAAACTGCATGAATGAGCACGGCGGGGTGTCCCCTGCTGCGGGGTTCCCATATGTTCATCTCGGGGCCCCCACACGTTCACGGCCCCGTGCAACCCTCGCACCGACGAACCCCGGCTGCCACCACCTGGCGACGACCCTGCGACCCAAGGACGACAAGCACCCATGCGCCACGCGTTCCACGAGGACCTCGACAAGATCTCCGACCAGCTCGTCGAGATGACCAGACTGGTCGGCTCCGCCATGTCGCGCGCCACCACCGCCCTGCTGGATGCCGACATCCAGCTGGCCCAGACGGTCATCGACGGCGACAAGGCCGTCGACGCGATGCGCGAGGCGATCGACGAGCTCGCCATCGACCTGCTCGCCCGGCAGAACCCCGTCGCCACCGACCTGCGCATCATCGTCACGGGCATGCGGATGAGCTCCGACCTCGAGCGCATGGGCGACCTGGCCCGCCACATCGCCAAGGTGGCCCGCCTGCGCTACCCGGACACGGCCGTGCCCGCGGAGGTGCGCTCCGAGATCGTGCAGATGGGCAACGTCGCCGGCGAGATCGTCGCCAAGGCCGGCTCGGTGATCGCGTCCAAGGACGTCAAGGCCGCTGCGGAGCTCGACCGCGACGACGACGCCATGGACGACCTGCACCGCGAGCTGCTGAACCGGCTCATGGAGGGCCCGTGGAAGTACGGCGTGCAGTCCGCCGTCGACCTCGCCCTGATCAGCCGCTACTACGAGCGCTTCGCCGACTGGGCGGTCACGGTCTCCCACCGCGTCATCTACCTCGTCACCGGCGAGTGGGACGAGGGAATCACGAGCATGGACCACGAGGAGCAGGAGGACGACGCGACCGACTGACCCGGTCGCGCCGTCACCGCCTCGCGGAGGTGGACAGGTCCGGTATGCCGTGCACACGGCATACCGGGCCTGTCGCGTGTTCCGGGAAAGGCGCTGCGCGCTCTCAACCTCCGCCATGCTTGCCGTCGTCTCTTCAGTCACAGGGACCACACCGGCGGGAAGGCAGCGGATGGATGCGGGAGCGGAAGAGGAGTTCCGCCGGTTCGTGCAGGCGCGGTGGCCCGCGCTGGTGCGGACCGCCTACCTCCTCACGGGCGACCGCGGTCGAGCCGAGGACCTCGTGCAGCAGACGCTGGTGAAGGTGCACCGGCGCTGGTCGCACATCGCGAGCGCGGAGTCGCCCTACGCCTACACCCGGGCGGCGCTCGTCAACGAGTCCACCTCGTGGTGGCGGCGTCGCCGGGTCGCGGAGATCCTGGGCGAGATCCCGGCCCACGTCGACCGCGACCCCGCCGACCGCTTCGACGCCGTTGACACGCGCGACGAGCTCGCCCGCGCGGTGCTCCAGCTCCCTCCGCGGATGCGGGCCGTGATCGTGCTGCGGTACTTCGACGACCTGTCCGAGGCCGAGACGGCATCGGCACTCGGGATGTCGACCGGCTCGGTGAAGAGCCAGGCCTCGCGCGGCCTGGCCCGGCTGCGCTCGGTCCTCACCGGGACCCGCAGCCTGGGCGAGAGGAGCCTGTCATGAGCATCGAGAGCCAGCTGCGCGAGGCCCTCGCGGTCCGCGCCGACGATGTCGCGGTGGGCGCCGACGACCCCTACGAACGGGTGGCCCGAG
Organism: Knoellia sp. p5-6-4; assembly: GCF_029222705.1. Lineage (NCBI taxonomy): Bacteria > Bacillati > Actinomycetota > Actinomycetes > Micrococcales > Intrasporangiaceae > Knoellia > Knoellia sp. p5-6-4. Next base: position 2,196,081 of record NZ_JARGZF010000001.1, on the reverse strand, counting down.
CCATCGCGGCCGGCCGGCGCCGTCGCCGCAGCGTCGCTGCCGGCGCCGTGGCCGCCGTGGCCGCCGTGGCGGTGGCCGTGCCGCTGCTCAGTCACGGCCAGGACCGCACGGCTCCCCCGGCGGGGCGCGACGAGACCGTCGCCCCGGTGCCGAAGGACCCGGCCCTGTGGCGGTCGATGCGGACGTGGCCCACTCGCGGGGGGCTCGCCGGCGACGCCGCCTTCGTGGAGGCGGTCACGACGGCGGTCGCACCCGAGGGCAACGCGCTCTACGCCGAGGACCTGACCCGCAACCGGGTCGTCGTCTTCTGGGCGCCGTCGCAGGACCCGGCGATGCCCGAGGGCATGCTCAAGGTCGCCTCCGGCCCGCGCGGCGCGGCAGCCGACCAGCTCGCGCTGCAGCACGAGGAGCCCGCAGCCTCGCCGGACGCGGTGGTCTTCCGCGAGGGGGCGGACGGCGGCGGACGGCTCGTCGTGCTGACCCGGCCCAGCGAGCGCGAGGCCCAGCTGTCCGACGGGGTGGAGATCAGCCCCGACGGCACCGTCTCGCGGACCTGGGAGCCACTGCGCCTGACCGGCGGCCTGGGCACGGCTCAGCCCCGGGCACCCCTGTCGCTCAACCGCGTGCAGGTGGCGGGGCACGACGGCCCGGTCACCCTCACGGCGGGCACCGTGCCCACGGGGCAGCCGATGCCCGAGGGGGCGGGGATCTGCATGAACTGCGCTGGCAAGGTGTTCCGGCAGCGGGCTGAGCAGGGGGTGAGCGAGTCGGTGGGCCAGCGCCTCGGGCTGGACGCCGACCAGGTGGCCACGACCACGCGCTACTCGGGCCCGCTCGACGCCGTGGTCGCGGGGGCGTCGGGAGTCACCGACGCCACGGCGGCCGGCACGACCCACACCCTCTACGTCGGCGACACCACCCTCCCCGGTGGCGGCGTCCTGCGGTCGGTGCTCCTCGTGTCGTCGTACGCCGGTGGGTCCGGCTCCGCGACCGAGCTCGCCAGCGCGGTCCCTATCGACGCCTCCACGGCGGCGAACCGGCCGGTGGTCGTCGGAGGCCTCCGCGCCCCGGGCTCCGGCGCGGTGCTCGAGATCTTCGCGCCGGGAGCGGGTTCAGTGGCGCTGGTGTCCTCGGCCCCCAGCCTGTGGCCGGACTCCGGCGCGGTGCTCAGCGCGGGCCGGGCGCGGGTCGACCTCGCCGACGCGCAGTGGAGGCAGCACTACTCCGTCGAGCCCTACGACGCGTCGGGCCGCTCGCTGGGCACGTTCCCGATCGAGCTGCCGAACGCGGGTGACCCGTTCGACCTCCAGCCCGGCGGGTAGCCGACAGCCCCCCGGTCCGGGCCCCGGGAAGACGAGCTGGCCCGGTATGCCGCGTGCGCGGCATACCGGGCCTGTCCCGTTGTGGGGGTGGGCGCCTCAGCGGCGCTGACCCTGGGCGGCCACTGCGGCGGCGGCCTCGGCGGCGGCCTCGGGGTCGAGGTACTCACCGGGCTTGGTCGGCATGAAGTCCTCGCCGAGGGTGTAGACCAGCGGCTGGCCGGTCGGGATGTTGAGCGCCGCGATGTCCTCGTCGCTGATGCCGTCGAGGTGCTTGACCAGGCCGCGCAGGCTGTTGCCGTGGGCGACGACGAGCACGGTCTGGCCGGTGCGCAGGTCGTCCTGGAGCGGGCCCTCCCAGTAGGGCATGAACCGGGTGATGACGTCCTTGAGGCACTCGGTGCGCGGGACCTCGATGCCGGCGTAGCGCGGGTCGCCGGACTGGTCGTACTCGGCGCCGACCTCGATGGGCGGCGGCGGGGTGTCGAACGAGCGGCGCCACAGCATGAACTGCTCGTCGCCGTACTTCTCGCGGGTCGCCGCCTTGTCGAGGCCCTGCAGCGCGCCGTAGTGCCGCTCGTTGAGACGCCAGTCGCGGCGCACCGGGATCCAGTGGCGGTCACAGGCGTCGAGGGCGAGGTTGGCGGTGTTGATCGCCCGGCGCAGCACGGACGTGTGCACGATGTCCGGCAGGACGCCCTTCTCCTTGAGCAGCTCGCCGCCGCGGACCGCCTCCGCGCGGCCCAGGTCGTTGAGGTCGACGTCGACCCAGCCGGTGAAGAGGTTCTTGGCGTTCCAGTCGGAGTGGCCGTGGCGCAGCAGGACGAGGGTGTATGCCGTCATGGCGCCAAGGCTAGCGGGGCCCCTCAGCCCTCGAGCAGGTGCCGGAACGCCTCGAGGTTGCGGGTGGACTCGCCGCGCGAGACGCGCCAGGCCCACTCCTTCTTCATGGAGCTGAGGAAGCCGATGGCGAGCAGCTCGTTGAAGTGGGCGTCTGCGGCCTGCAGCAGGGCGCCGAGCAGCTGGTCGAGGTAGTGGGCGTCGACACCGGCGGCCGGGACGCGCCCGGTGACGTAGACGTCGCCGGACTTGTCGATGGCGTAGGCCAGGCCGGGCAGCCGCAGGTTCTTGCGGAGCAGGTAGCGGTAGAACTGCTCGTGGTTCTCGTCCGGGTTGCGGATGACGAACGCCGAGACCGAGAGCGTCGACTCGGTGACGACCAGCGAGGCCACGGTCTTGAGCTTCTTCTCGCCAGGGAGGGTCACCACGAACTCGCCCTCGCGCGCGCCCTGCTCCCACGGGATGTCCGACTCGGCGAGGTGGTCCTCGACGACCTGCGCCAGGGAGGCGGCGGTGCTCACGGGACCACCGCCGCGGGGATCCCGTGCAGGGCGGCCGCGTCGCCGATGGGCGAAGGAGTGCGTTCCCGGCAGGCCTGGTGGTAGACGTCGAGGAGGCGGTCGGTCGTGCGCTCCCAGCCGAACTGCCCGGCGTGGCGCACGGCCTGCTCGGAGAGCTCGGCGCGCCGGTCGGGGTCGAGCAGCAGGGCCTCGAGGCTGTCCGCCCAGCGCCGCGGGTCGTGTCCGTCGACCAGCACCCCCGCGTCGCCGACAGCCGTCGGCAGGCCACCCACGTCGGCCGCGACGACCGGCGTGCCGCACGCCTGCGCCTCGACGGCGACGAGGCCGAACGACTCGCTGTGCGAGGGCACCGCGACGAGGTCTGCGGCGCGGTACCACCAGGCCAGCTCGGCGCGCGGCACGGGCTTGACGAACCGCACGTCGGCGGCGATCCCGAGGTCGCGGGCGAGGTCCTCGAGGGAGTGCGGGTGTGCCAGGCCGGAGCCGCTCGGGCCGCCCAGGACCGCCACGACGAGCTGGCCGCGCCACTGCGGGTGGCGTCCCAGCAGCTCGGCTGCCGCCTTGACGAGCACCTCGGGCGCCTTCAGCGGCTGGATGCGCCCGACGAACAGGAGCAGCTTGGCGTCCTGGGTCAGGCCCACCCGGGCCCGTGCCTCGCGCTGGTCGCCGGGGGTGAAGAGCGACAGGTCCACGCCGGGCGGGACGACGACGACCTTGTCGGGGTCGGCGCCGTAGAGGCCGACCAGCTCGTCGGCCTCCTTGTCGGTGTTCGCGATGAGGCGGTCGGCGGCCTCGACCACCTGCGCCTCCCCGATCTCGCGCCCCGGCGGCTCGGGGCTGTCGCCCTCGGCGAGGTGGGCGTTCTTGACCCGCGCCATGGTGTGCATCGTGTGCACGAGCGGCACGTTCCAGCGGTCGTGCGCGAGCCACCCCACCTGGCCGGAGAGCCAGTAGTGGGAGTGCACCAGGTCGTAGTAGCCCTCGGGGGCGTGGGCAGCCGTGCGCATGACACCGGCAGCGAAGGCGCAGAGCTGGCCGGGCAGGTCCTCCTTGCCCAGGCCCTCGTAGGGGCCCGCGGGGACGTGCCGCACCAGCACCCCCGGGGTCAGCTCCACCACGGGGTCGAGCTCTGCGGTGGTGGTGCGGGTGAAGACCTCCACCTCGACGCCGCGGCGGGCGAGCTGGCGGGCGACCTCGACGACGTAGACGTTGAGTCCCCCCGCATCGCCGGTGCCCGGCTGCTCGAGGGGCGAGGTGTGCACGCTGAGCATGGCGACCCGGCCGAGGGTGTCACACAGGGGCATCTCCCGATTGTCCCACGGGAGCAGGGGCCGGCCTGCCGCCTGCGCCTGCGTCATGGGTCACTGCGGACATGGTCCACTGCGGGCACGAGTCACTGCGGGCGCGGGTCGGGACGGGACGACACCGTCAGGACCGCGGCCTCGGACCAGACGTGCACGTCGAGGCGACCCGTCGATCGCTGGTCCACCCCACGGACCACACCTGCCGGCCCGATCGCGACGTCCGTGCCCAGCACCGTGGTGAAGGCGGGGTCGCTGCGGCCGGTCTCCGCGGGCAGCCAGTAGGCGTTGCGGCGCAGGTTGCGGAACGGCAGCACAGGCGGCAGGCCGGTGGTCGCGGGTTTGTGGGCGAGGTGGACCACGACACCACTTGCCTGCGGCACGCTCACGCCGACGCGCACCACCGGTCCAGCGAGCTCGATGCGCAGCTCCATCGGCAGGCTCACCTCCCCGTCAGAGACCTCGCCGAGGTAGGTCGCCCGACCGGGGAGGAAGCGCAGGTCGGTGATGCGCAGGTGGTTGTACTCGCGCTCGATCCTCTCCGTGGTGTCGTTGCCACTGCCCTCGACGGTCCCGACGACGGCGGAGACGAGCGACCCGCGCAGCACGGTCTCGCTGAGGATGTCGTCGCCGTGGCTGAGCCGCAGCCCTGATTCGTAGAGCGACGCGGTGACGCCGCCGCCCAGCGTCGCGATGCCGCGGGCCTGCTCGTCGATCTGCAGCATCCCGGGCTCGACATCGGCCATGCCGCTGTCGCGCCCGAGCCAGCCGGGAACCCACGAGCTGAGGCCGAGGGCCGCGAGCGCGCTCAGCGACAGCACGAGCGCGAGCATGCTCTTGCTGATGTCACGCTTGGGCCGGGCCACGGTCCAACCCTAGGACCGGGACGCGCCCTCAGCAGGGCGCCCCGTACCCTGCGGGCGTGGCGAGGCAGCGGCCGGTGGGCACCATCACCCGCGGCACCACCAACCCCAACCGCCTGCGCCGGGTCGACCGGTGGCTCGCGGGGCCGCAAGCCTGGCGGCTGCGCCGGCACCGGCACGCCCCGGTGGTCGTCGACCTCGGCTACGGCGCCTCGCCTGTGACCGCCGTCGAGCTCCACGACCGGCTGCGCCGGGTGAGACCCGACGTGCAGGTCGTCGGCATCGAGATCGACCCCGAGCGGGTGGCGGCTGCGCGGCCGCTCACGCGACCGGGGCTCCGCTTCGGGCTCGGCGGCTTCGAGGTGCCGCTCGAGGCGGGCGTCCGGCCCACGGTGGTGCGCGCCTTCAACGTGCTGCGGCAGTACGACGAGGCTGACGTGCACGCAGCCTGGGCGCAGGTGCAGCAGCGGCTGGCCGAGGACGGGCTCCTTGTCGACGGCACCTGTGACGAGCTGGGGCGGCGCAGCACGTGGGTCGCGGTCGACCGCTCGGGCCCGCGCTCACTGACCTTCTCGTGGCGGCTGCGCGGCCTCGAAGCGCCGTCCGAGATCGCCGAGCGGCTGCCGAAGGCGCTGATCCACCGCAACGTCGAGGGCGAGGGCGTGCACGGCTACCTGGCGGCGCTCGACCGGGCCTGGTCCCACAGCGCCCACCATGGCTCGTTCGGGGTGCGGCAGCGCTTCCTCGCCATGGCGAACGCGCTGCGTGAGGAGGGCTGGCCGCTGCTCGACGGCGCGAGCCGCTGGCGGCTCGGGGAGCTCACCGTCGCCTGGGACGCGGTCGCGCCAAGGGGTCAGCGTGCGTAGTCGTCCTCGAGCCGGACGATGTCTGCCTCGTCGAAGTCGCCGAAGGCGATCTCGAGCAGCCGGCCGGGCTGGTCGCTCTTGTTGGCCATGCGGTGCACGGTGTGCGCCGGGACCCAGACCGTCTCGCCGGGCTCGGCCGCCCAGGTGCGCTCACCCACAGTGACCTCGATCGGCACGTCAAGGACCTGCCACATCTCGCCGCGGTGCTCGTGCGTCTGCAGCGACAGGCGGTGCCCCGGCTCGACGGTGATGACCTTGACGGTCACCGGCTCGTTCGAGACGAACTGCTGGAACTGCCCCCACGGGCGCTCGACGGTGAAGATCTCCCCGCGCGGGTCCTGACGGTCAGACATGACTCCCCTTGATGGCCGGTGCGGCAACGGCCGCTGATTGTGCCCGATGTCCCCCGCCGGGCGTCACCACGGGCCGTAGGGGCCCTGGGACGAGCCACGCCCGCGGCCGCTCACCTGCTGCAGCGCGGGGCGCACGTCGGCGAGGTAGATGCCGGCGCCGACGACTGCGAGGATGCCGAAGAGGTTGAGCGGTGAGAAGAAGGTGACGAAGCCCACCAGCGCGCTGACCCCGGTGACGATCAGCCAGAACTGCTTGGTGCGCTTACCCGCAGCGACATAGGCGTCCGGGCGGTGGCGCAGGGCGTCGATGAACGCGAACACCTCGAGGGCCAGGGCGGCGAGGCCGAGGAGGAGCGCCACGGTGCTCTGCGCGGAGCCGATGAAGTTCATACGGCAAAGCCTACGGTGTCAGCACGAGCTCAGACGTCCACCACGAGCGTGACCGGCCCGTCGCCCACGAGGCTGACCTCCATCATCGCCCCGAAGCTCCCGGTGGCGACCTCGACGCCCCGCTCGCGCAGGGCCGCGACGACGGCGTCCACCACCGGTTCGGCGACGTCACCCGGCGCCGCGCCGTTCCACGACGGCCGTCGCCCCTTCTTCGTGTCGGCGTAGAGGGTGAACTGGCTGACCACGAGCACCGGGGCGCCCTCGTCGAGCACCGACCGCTCGTCGCGCAGGATGCGCAGCTCGCTGATCTTGCGGGCCATGGCTGCGACCTGCTCGGGCCCGTCGTCGTGGGTCACCCCGACCAGCGCCACCAGCCCGGGCCGCTCGATCGCGCCAACGGTCTCGCCGTCGACGGTCACCGACGCACGGGTGACCCGCTGGAGCACTGCCCTCATCGGACGGCCCTACAGCCCGACCGCGACGACGGCGCCCACCGGCTCGCCGTGCCCGAGCACCGGGGCCTTCTCGAGCGCGTCGAGTGCCGGTGACTCGACACCCAGCCGGCGCAGGGCGGCGGCGAGGATGACCGGGCGGGCGCGCTGCCCCCCGTCGGCGACCTTGAGCGCGACGCCGCGCCCGTCGGCCAGCCCCACGGCATACACGGCCTCGGCGCCGTCCTTGGCGATGAGGCCGGGGGTGCCCTCGACGAGGGCGCTGACGTCACGGCGGCTGCCGCCGAGGTATGCCGGGTGGCTGCGGATCGCGTCGGCGACCGTGCGCTCGTGGGTGCCCGCCTCCGCCGAGGCGAGGCGGCCGAACGCGCGTGCGAGCCCGGCCACGCTCACCGCCATGACGGGGGCGCCACAGCCGTCGACCGCCATCGCCGCCACCGGCTCACCGCTCAGGTCGGCCAGGGCCTGCTCCATGGCCTGTTGGAGCGGGTGCGCCGGGTCGCGGTAGGTGGCGGTGTCCCAGCCGTTGACGACACAGGTGGCCAGCATGGCGGCGTGCTTGCCGGAGCAGTTCTGGGCGAGGGGGCTCTTCTCGCGGCCCTCGCGACGCCAGCGGTCCTGCTCCTGCGCGTCGTAGGGCAGGTCCGGGGTGTTCTGCAGGTCGGCGTCGGTGAGGCCCGCGCCGGCGAGGATGCGGCGCACGCCCTCGAGGTGGAAGTCCTCACCGGAGTGGCTGGAGCACGCGAGCGCGAGCAGCTCGGGGTCGAGCCGCAGCCCGCTGCGCACCATCGCGAGGGCCTGCACCGGCTTGTTGGACGACCGCGGGAAGACCGGGTCGTCGACACCTCCGAGCGCGAGGGTGGTCGAACCGTCGGCGTCGACGGCCGCGAGGCTGGCGCGGTGGGCCGACTCGACGAACCCGCCGCGCACCACGTGGGCCAGGACGGGCGCGTCGGCCAGGGCGGCCGGCGTGGGGAGCTGCGTGGCGGCGAGGGGCGTCTGCGAGGTCACGGCGCCACCCTAACGAGCCGCCGACAACGGCGAAGGGCCCGCCCACGGGGTCTGGGTGGGCGGGCCCTTCCGGGGCCGGAGGGGTCCGGCCCGGCCGGCGTCGCCCGGAGGGGGTGGGCGGCGCCGGCCCTGTGGCCCGGTCTCCCGGGCGGCTGCTCAGGTCAGTCGCCGACCTTCTTGGCTGCGGCCTCGCCGGCCTTCTTCGCGGCCGAGGCGGTCTTGCGGGCGCTGGTGGTGGTGCGCTTCGCGGAGGACCGGGTGGCCGACGCGCTCTTCTTCGCGGTGGTGGCGGTCCGCTTGGCAGCGGTGCGGGTGCGCTTGGCCGACGCGGTCGCGGCGGTCGAGACCTCGCGGGCCTCCTCGGCGGCGGCGTCGACGGCGACGTCGGCCACGGAGGCAGCCTGGTGGCGGCCGGTGGTGAGCGTGGCCTTGGCCGAGCGCTCGATGTCGCCGGCGGCCTTGCGGACGGTGGTGACGGCGCCCTTGCCGAGCGCGAGGGTGGTCTCGGCCTGCGCGACGAGGTCCTTGGTGGCCTTCTGGTTGCGCACGCGCTTGACCAGGCCCTCACCGCGGGCGGCCAGCGACTCGTAGCCGTCGACGGCCTTGCTGGCCAGCTCGAGGCTGCGGTTCAGGGCGAGCACCGGCACGTGCTGCGCCTGCTCGGTCACCTCGGTGGCGCGCTTGGTGACCCGGGCCGAGATCCTGTCGGCCGTGAGCTCGGCGCGGGCTGCGGCGGCGCGGACGCGGGCGTCGCGCACCTTCTCCACAGCGAGGTCGGTGGCACCGACGGCGGCGTAGACGGGGGTGGACTCGGTGACGGTCCTGGTGATGTCGGCCACGAGTGTCATGGCGATCTCCTCATTCCTTTTCGTTAGGGGTCGTGGTGCGCTTGGTGGTGCTGTCTGTGGTGGTGGACTTGCGGGCGGTGGTGACCGCGGCCTTGCGGGTCGTCCTGGCGGTGCCCGGCTTGGCGGTCGCGGATCTCGCGCCCTTGCCCGTCGCGCCGGAGCGCGAGCCGCGCCGGCGGGTCGTGTCGCCCGCGGCCTTCCCCTGCGCCGCCTCGGCACCGACGAACGAGTCGTAGATGTCGAGCAGCGCGGCCTTCTGCCGCTCGGTCAGCCGGGGATCGGCCTGGATGACGCTGCGGGTGTCGGTCGCCGGCGGCTCGGCCTGGGGCCGTTCGTCGAGGATGCCGGCGCGCACGTAGAGCGACTCGGCGGAGACCTGCAGGCCTTTGGCGAGCTGCTGGAGGATCTCTGCGCTCGGCTTCTTGAGCCCGCGCTCGATCTGCGACAGGTAGGGGTTGGAGATACCGGCCAGGTCGGCGAGCTGGCGCAGCGACAGCCGGGCCGACTGCCTCTGCTCGCGCAGGTAGTCACCCAGGTGGTTACCCAGGGGTAGCTGCCTCATGCCTCCATCATGCTTGCTGGAGTTAGCAGAATGCAAACCGAAGACAGCGTGAGCCCCCTCACACCTGCCGCACTTTTATCGGGTCACCCGATAAACGTGCGCTCCACCCGAGGTGGCACCCGGGGTGAAGGGTCCCTTTATCGGGCCACCCGATAAAGGGACAGCGCCGGCGCGGTGTGCCGCGTGGCCGCCTACCGGGTGCGGCGGTCCTTCACCCCGAGCAGGGCACGGGCGTCGTCGGCGCCCATCGCCGGACGCTGCATCACCTCGGCCAGGTGCGCCGCACGCTCGACGAGCTCGCGGTTGTGCTGCACCTGCCGGCCCCGCGCGAATACGACGTTGTCCTCCATCCCGACCCGCAGGTGCCCGCCCGCAGCCAGCGCGGCCGCCATGACGGGCAGGTGTGCCCGCCCGATCCCGGTGGCCGACCAGCTCGTCACCTCCGCGGGCAGCATCTGCACCGCCGCCATCAGCGCGGCCGGGCTGCCCGGCATACCGCCCGGCACGTTGGTCACGAAATCGACGTGCACCCTGCCCCCGAACGGCAGCCCGTGGGTGTCGATGAGCCGGCGCAGGGCGTGCACGTGCCCGAGGTCGAACAGCTCGAACTCCGGGACGACCTCGCGCTCCTGGGCCTGGACGTAGAGGTCGGACATGAAGCCCCAGGGGTTGAGGAAGACGTCGTCGCCGAAGTTGGTGGTGCCGCAGGTGAGGCTGCACGAGTCGGGCTCGGCGTCGAGCACGGTGAGGCGCTGCTCGAGCGGGTCGTGCACGCTGCCGCCGGTGGACAGCTGGATCACCAGCGAGGTCTGCTCGCGCAGCGCGTCGACCGCCGCCTTGAGGTGTCCGTGGTCGAGGGTCGGCCGGTGATCGGCGTCGCGGATGTGCAGGTGGATCATGGCCGCGCCGGCCGCCTCGCACGACCGGGCCGTCTCGACCAGCTCCTCGAGCGTCGTCGGCAGCTGGGGGAAGTCCTGCTTGGCCAGCTCGGCGCCCGTGGGCGCGACGGTGATGAGAGTGCTCGTGGCAGCAGCGGTCGGCATGGCCCCATCATGGCAGTCGACTGGTGGGCGACTTGTCCCATCTGTGGGACACTGGGCCGAGTTTGAGCGGGGGCGATCACGAGGGCTTTCCCGCCACACGCGCGAGACGCACGAAAGAAAGTGGGACTGTGGACCTTCACGACTACCTGCGGGTCGTCCGGAAGCGCTGGCGCACCATCGTGGCCGTCACCCTCGCCCTGGTGGCCGTCGCAGCGCTGGTCACCCTGTGGAGCCCGAAGGTCTACCAGGCGCACACCCAGCTCTTCGTCTCGACCTCTGCCGGCGACGACTCGAGCCAGCTCCTCCAGGGCAGCAGCTTCACCCAGCAGCGGGTCAAGTCCTACTCCGACGTCATCACCACGCCGACCGTGCTCAACCCGGTCATCGACGAGCTCGACCTCCAGACCGACGCCGACCGCCTGGGCCGGCAGATCTCGGCCAGCGTCCCGCTCGACACGGTGCTCATCGACGTCATGGTCAACGACGCCGACCCGCAGCAGGCCGCGCGGATCGCCGACGCCGTGGGCAAGCAGTTCTCCCAGACTGTGGCCGAGCTCGAGCGTGTCTCGGACCGGTCGGCCAGCCCCGTGAAGGTCTCGGTGGTCCGGCCGCCGTCGACCCCCTCCACGCCGGTCAGCCCGAAGCCGGCCCGCAACGTCGCCCTCGGCGTGGTGCTCGGCCTGATGCTCGGCCTCGGCGCCGCCCTGCTGCGCGACCTGCTCGACACCTCGATCCGCACCGAGCGCGACGTCAAGGACGTCACCGAGGAGACGGTCATCGGCGGTGTCCACTTCGACGCCGACAGCTCCAAGCGCCCGCTCATCGTGCAGGCCGACCCGCACGGCCCGCGCGCCGAGGCATTCCGCGCCCTGCGCACCAACCTGCAGTTCATCGACGCGGCCACCCACCCCCGCTCGATGACCTTCACGTCCTCCCTGCCCGGCGAGGGCAAGACCACCACCACGGTCAACCTGGCCATCTCGATGGCCGCCGCCGGCTCGCGCGTCTGCCTCGTCGAGGGCGACCTGCGCCGGCCGCGGATGCTGAAGTACATGGGCCTGGAGAACTCGGTCGGCCTCACCAACGTGCTCATCGGCCAGGCCGACCTCGACGACGTGCTCCAGCCGTTCGGCAACTCCCACATCCAGGTGCTGGGCGCCGGGCAGATCCCGCCCAACCCCAGCGAGCTGCTCGGCTCCGAGGCGATGTCACGCACCGTGCGCGAGCTCGAGGCGAAGTTCGACTACGTCATCATCGACGCCCCGCCGCTGCTGCCGGTGACCGACGCCGCCGTGCTGAGCACCATCACCGGCGGCACCGTCGTCATCGTCGGCTGCGACATCGTGCACAAGGAGCAGCTGACCCGCGGGCTCGAGGCCCTGCGGGCCGTGGGAGGCAACGTGCTCGGCCTGGTCGTCAACCGCATCCCCACCAAGGGCGCCGACGCCGAGTCCTACTACTACCGCGAGGGCTACGCGCCCCAGCTCCCGGCGCAGTCGCGCAAGGAGCGCTCGAAGGACCGCCGCGGGGAGCACGCCGGGGTCTGAGCGCGCCACCACGTCCCGTGCGGGGTGCTGCCGAGAGCTGTGGCGCTCGGCAGCACCCCGCACGGCGTTGGGGCTAGGGGGTGACGATGACCTCCTGGCCGGCGCTCACTCCCCCGGCCACCAGGTCGGCCGCCGGGTCGGTGCTGCGCTTGACCAGGGCGAGGGCGATCGGGCCGTCCTCGTAGTGGCGTGCGACCGAGGTCAGGTGCCCCACGGCACGCTCGCCCCCGGCATACACCGCCTCCCCTCGCTCGGGGAGCGTGTGCCCCGAACCGTCGAGGTGCAGGAACACCACGCGGCGCGGCGGCCGGCCGAGGTTGTGCACCCGGGCGATGGTCTCCTGCCCGCGGTAGCAGCCCTTGTGCAGGTGCACGGCCGTGCGCAGCCAGTCGACCTCGTGGGCGATGGTGCGGTGGTCGGTCTCGAAGCCCAACCGGGGGCGCCAGGCGGCCACGCGCAGCGCCTCGGAGGCCCACGTCCCCGCGAGCGGCCGGTCGCCCACGGCTGCGGACAGCTCGGCGCGGGGGACGAGCACCTCGCGCCAGGTGCGGCCGGCGCCCGGGTGCCCCTCGATGGGGCCGTATGCCGCGGTGTCACCGACGAGGTCCGGCCACGGGTCACGCCAGGCCACGGGCTCGCCGGGGAGCGACTCGGCGCTCGACGGCTCGCCCAGCACCGCCCAGTCGGCGGTGGCGTCGGCCACCTCCACCCGCAGCATGAAGCGCATGGAGTCCAGCCACGCCGCCAAGGGCGCGGCGGTGCCGGGCTCGGTGGTGATCCAGGTGGTCTCGCCGTCGTCGACGAGGTGCAGGTCGTGCTCGATGTGGCCCTTGGGGCTGAGCACGAGCGACTCGCGGGACTGCCTCGGCTCCAGCCCGGTGAGCATCTGGGTGGTGATGGAGTGCAGCCAGCTCAGCCGGTCGGGCCCGGTCACCGTGACGACGCCGCGGTGCGAGAGGTCGACGACCGCCAGGCCCTCGGCGAGCAGGCGCTGCTCGCGCATCGGGTCGCCGTAGTGGGCTGCCACGCCAGCGTCGGGGCCCTCGCCCTCGACGGCGCCGGCGCGGTCGAGCAACGGCGAGCGCCCGGCGTCCGAGGTCTGGTCGGGGGCGGTGGTCACCGCTGTCTCGCGCATTCGCTGCACCATCCGTGGATTGCCATGTGGGTCACGTCAGCCACAAAGCCCGTCGAGCGCAGAACATTCCCCACGAAGGCCTCGGCGGTCTCTCGCCTGCACTGGTCGACCTTGCCGCAACCCCGGCACACCAGGTGCACGTGGTCGGCGTGGTCGGCGAGGTGGTAGGTGGGGGCACGGTGGTCGAGGTGGGTGTGGCCCACCGCCCCGAGCGACTCCAGGGCGTCGAGCGCCCGGTAGACCGTCGACGGGGCCAGCCTGGGCCCCCCGTCGACCGCGACCGCGGCCACCACGTCGTCGGGCGTGGCGTGGCCGAGTGAGGCCACCGCGTCGAGCACGCGCTGGCGCTGGGGGGTCATGCGACGCCCCTGCGCCCGCAGCTTCTCGCCGATGTCGTGCACCACAGCGCCACTCTACGGCGATCTCGCGGTCGGGCCGTCGGCAGCCGCTCAGCCCTGCTGGTCGCCGCCGGTCCACTCGGCGAGGTCACCGGACGAGCGCAGTGTCGCACCTCCGGCCGCCACCCACACGCTGTCGCTGGTGCCGGCGATGGCCACCTGGCCGGCCTCGACCCCGGCGAGGTCCAGCGGTGCGCACCCGAGGTCCGTCTGCGGGTCGGCTACGTCGACCACGGCCAGGCCGTCGCAGCCCTGCCGGGCGAGCAGCGCCAGCGTGCGGTCGCCCGCGAGGGCGACCGCCAGGGCGCCCTCCACCGAACCCGCGTCAGACCACTGCTTGCCCGTGCCGCTCGAGCGCAGCCGCCCGTCACCGCACAGTGCCAGCGCCGACGCCTCCCCCACCGCGAGGTCGACCACCGCGGTGGTGTCACACGGCTGCGCGCGGGTTCCGGCCTCCGTGCCGACCACGGTGGCGTCCTCGAGGTCGCGATACCAGGCGCCCGGCACCACGGTCGGCCGACCCCACGTCTGGGCCGCGTCCCGGCTCTGCCGGAACTGCGCCCGGCAGTCGTCGTCGCCGCCGATGGCGAAGGCGCTGCCGTCGGCACGCACCCGCACCCGCACCGTCGCGTCGAAGGGAGCGACCCTCGGCTGCCAGGTCTGGGCGCCGTCGTCACTGGTCGCGAGGGTGGACCCACCGACCTCGCACGAGCCCACGGTGAAGCGCCACGCCTCGTCCTCGCGCACCGCGACCAGGCCGAGGGTGAGGGGAGCCGGCTCCAGGGCGTCGGACCCGTCGGTGCCGACCGGAGCGCTGTCGGAGGTGCCGGAGGCCGGGGAACCCGTAGCCGCACCGCCGGCGGAGACCCCGCTCTCCGCCGCGGGCCTTGCCGAGCTGCTGGTGGGCCCGGCGGGCTCCGGCTCGGCGGCGGTGCTGCGCAGCGCGAGCCCCACCAGCGCGACGTCGACGACGAGGAAGGCGCCGAGCGCCACCAGGCCGAGCGGCCCCGAGAGCCGGCGCCCCATCAGCGGGCCCCGAGTGCTGCGGCGACCTGCGGCATCGCGGACATCACCTGGGCGGACATGGTGTCGAACACTACGGCCTCGCGGCGGTAGGGATCGACGATATCGGCGTCTTCGTCGGAGAGCGGAGGGCGCATGCCACGGCGGGCGGCCGCCGCCTGCACCAGGGCGCGCACGTGGTCTCCCGCGTCCGGCGCGGCATACGCCTCGCGGGGCAGGTCCGACACGAGGTCGGCGAACTCGCGCAGCGTGAAGGTGCACCGCAGCGCGCGGGGGTGCAGCTGGGCGACCTGTCCGCGGTGGCGTCGGGTCGCGGTGAGCACCAGGTCCGACTCGGCGACGAGCTGCGGGCTGAGGGCCCGGGCGACGAAGCCGTCGGCGGAGTAGCCAGCCGCCTCGAGCACCCGGAGGGCGGGCGGGTTCATGGCCTCACCCACCAGCGCCCCGGTGCCGGCGCTGCTCACCTCGACCACACCCGGCCCCCAGGACCGGTCGAGCTCGGCCTGCAGGGCACGCTCCATGAACGGCGACCGGCAGATGTTGCCGGTGCAGACCGTCAGGATTCGCGCGCCCCCCGTCATGCGACCTCGATGCCTCTGGGTCAGCCGACGCGCTTCAGCTCGGCGGAGACGTGGCTCTGCAGGGGTTGGCCCACGGCCGCCATGTCCATGACCCACATCAGGTTGGAGTTGACCAGGCCGTACATGCGCGCCGCCGCGTTGTACTCCTTGGCGTGGGGGCTGCGGATCACGCTGTCGGTGCGCAGCTCGATCTTCGCCGGGGAGGTGGTGCCGTGGTACATCTCCACGATCCCGGTCGGGTGGGTCAGCAGGAGCTCGACCTCGTTGTTCTCCAGCGGCCGCCAGAACCCGAGCTCGCGGGCCAGCGGGCGCACCTTGTTGCCCTCCTCGTCGAGGAGCCAGGTGCGGCTCTGCCACTCCAGGAAGGGCCGGCCGTCGTGGGTCACGCTGATCTCCTGCCCGAAGTGGGCAGACTCGATCGTGGGGTAGCCGACGACACCCGCGCCCTCCCACTCGCCGATCAGCCAGGCGAGCGGGGCGAGGGCAGGAGGAAGATCCGTGTCGAGGGTGAACGTCCCCATCGTCAGCGCGGCGTCTTCAGCAGTCGGTAGACGACGTAGCCGGCGAACCAGGTGACCACGATGACCGTGAGGACCAGCAGGGAGATGTAGAAGGCTTCCACGAGGGTGATCGTAGCCTGAGCCCCATGCCGACCCCTCCCCAGCGTCTTGTCGTGAAGGTCACCTGCGGTGCCGAGGCCCTCGAACGTCTCAACCAGGGCCTGACCGTTGCGGCGACGGCCGCCGCGAGCGGGGTGGAGGTGAGCCTCTGGCTGACCGGCGAGGCGTCGTGGGTGGCGGTGCCCGGACGGGCGGAGCAGCTCTCGCTCCCCCACGCCGCTGCCCTGTCCGACCTGCGCGACGCGGTGCTCGCCGTCGGCAGCCTGAGCGTGTGTGGCCAGTGCGCCGCGCGGCGAGACCTCACCGACGCCGACCTGGTGCGCGGCGCGCAGATCCGCGGAGCCGCCGCGTTCGTCGAGGAGGTCATGGCCCCGCAGGCGCGGGCCCTCGTCTACTGATCACGACTTTGTATGCCGCGGGAGCGGGTCAGGCGACGAGGAGGCGCCCGAGGGTGTAGGCCACCACCCCGCAGAGCAGCACCGACGCGGCACCCGAGACGAGCTGCGAGCGCGCGGACACCATGGACGGCAGCACGGCGAGCACCCGACGGGTGGCGTGCGAGGTCCCCGCGACCAGCACGCCGATGAGCGCACCGGTGGCCGGCTGGGGCCGACCGGCCGGGAGCGTGGCGAGCAGGCCCGCCAACCCGCCGAGCACCATGGCGAGGGGAAGCGCCCAGGCCCGCAGCCGGGTCGTGGGCACCGCGAGGTCGGCCAGGGCGGCCAGCCCCAGGCCGGCCATGGCGGCCGCCAGGGTCTGGGGCCCGCCGAGCGTGTGGGGCAGGGGGATGTAGGAGACCCCGCTGGCGATGACGGCCAGCCCCGCTCCCGAGGCGGCCACCGACTCGGTCAGGCGCGGCCGCCCGTCGCGGCGGAGCAGCTGGTGGAGGAACGCGGCGATGAGGCTGACGGCGAGTGCGGCCGGCACCCAGCGCAGGAACGGCTCGACCGGTGACAGCGCAGCGGCCAGGGTGCAGCTGAGCGCCCCGATGACCAGCACCACCGTCGTGCCGAACCGGCTGGGCAGGCCCAGCAGGGCGGGCCACCCCCAGGCCATGACGAGACCCGCGAGGGCCACCGCCAGGGCCACGAGGACGGGGTGGGCGTAGCCGGTGAGGGCGATGAGGGCACTGAAGGCGATCGTCGACGCCACGGCCAACGGCCGCCTCGAGGTGATGGGCGGCAGCACCAGGGTCTGGGTCGCCCGGGCTGCCTGGGCGGCCTGGGCGCGCCGCTGGGCCCGGGTCATCGGGACTGCGTCCGACGCCCCTGCAGGGCTCACCGTTCCAGCCGCGTGGGAGGTCTCGGGTTCGTCAGGCACGCGGGCCATCCTCCCATCACCCACCGGCGAAGGGAGGCAGCACCTCGACGACGGCACCCGCCGGGAGCACGGCGTCGCGGCCGGCCGGCACGCCCTCGAGCAGCAGTGAGCTGACCGCCGTCACCTGCTCGAGCGCCGGCCGCAGCCGGGTCACCGCGGCCACGGCGTCGCCGACGGTGGCGCAGCCGGTGACGGTGTCGCTGTCGACGCCGGCGGCGGCGCGGGCGCCCGCCCAGTAGCGGACGGTGACGGTGGCGGCTGCGGCCTGAGGCGGCATACCGGCTCTCTCCTTGGGTCTGGGACGAGGTCTCACGATGTGTGTGGCGCCCATTGTGGGCCCTGCCACCACCTATCCTGCCTTGGTATGGCCCACCTGCTGCTGCTGACCAACGCCCTGGCGCCCAGCGCCGAGGTGCTGCCAGCGTTGGGCCTGCTGGCCCACCAGGTGCGCATCCTCCCGGCCGAGCCCACCGCGCTCGTCGACGCCCCGCCTGCAGACGCGGTGCTGGTCGACGCCAGGCGGGAGCTGGCGGTGGCCAAGTCGCTGTGCCGGGTGCTGCGCGCGACCGGCATGTCCGTCCCCCTGATGGCCGTCCTCACCGAGGGCGGCCTCGCTGCTCTCTCGGCCGAGTGGGGCGTCGACGACGTGCTGCTCGACTCGGCAGGGCCCGCCGAGGTCGAGGCCCGGCTCCGGCTCGCGCTCGGCCGCCTGCAGGACGGCGAGGACACCGGCGAGGTGACCATCACCTCCGGTGACCTCAGCATCGACGAGGCCACCTACTCGGCCCGGGTCCGCGGCCGCCTGCTCGACCTCACCTACAAGGAGTTCGAGCTGCTGAAGTACCTCGCGCAGCACCCCGGCCGGGTCTTCACCCGCGCCCAGCTGCTGCAGGAGGTGTGGGGCTACGACTACTACGGCGGCACGCGCACCGTCGACGTCCACGTGCGGCGCCTGCGGGCCAAGCTCGGCCCCGAGCACGAGGTGCTCATCGGCACCGTGCGCAACGTCGGCTACCGGTTCGTGCCCGGCGCGCTCGAGCAGGACACCGACGAGCTCGCGCAGGCCTGACCCCCTCCCCCCGACGACGCAAGGGTCGCCCCCCGCTGGAGCGGGAGGCGACCCTTGTCGTGCGTGCCGGGTGCTCGGCTACTGCTTGGTGATACGGGTCAGCGCGCCGGGGGTGTACGGGCTGTTGGCCTCGAGGTAGTTCGCGAAGGCGTCGATGTCGAGTCCACCGAAGTACTTGTCCTGGCCGCCCCTGAAGGTCGGGAACCCGTCGCCGCCGTCGGAGAGGAAGTTGTTCGTCACGATCCGGTAGGTCGTGCCGTCCGCCACCGCGGCCCCGTCCAGCATCACGTTGCTGATGGTGCCGTCGGCCGACCACGTGTAGGAGAAACCCTGCGAGACCTGCAGGATCTTGTTGGAGGCCGCGTTGGCGCCAGTCACCTGCTCCTTGAGCAGCTGCTTGATCTGCGCCCCCGTGAGGTCCATCGAGACGAGGTAGTTGTTGAACGGCTGGACCGTGAACGCCTCCTCGTAGGTGACCTCGCCCGCGCCGAGGTCGGCGCGGATGCCGCCGGGGTTCATGAAGGCGATCACCGGCTCCTGCCCGCCCGTGACGACCGAGGGGTCGGCCAGCTGGGCGTCGGCGATGAGGTCCCCGAGCTGCGACTCACCCGCCGCGTTCGCGGTGCGGGTCACGTCGGTGGCCACGTTGCCGATCACCCGGTTCGCGATCGGGGCCACCAGCGTCTTGTAGCGGGTGATGATCTCGGTCTGCGCGGCGTCGCGCGCCCTGTCGCGGGTCACCATCACGTTCGAGCCCTCGACCGAGCTGCGCACGATGTCCTGGGTGCGCCGGTCGTAGGTCAGCGTGGTCTCGGTGACGAGGCGGCCGAAGGAGGACGCCGAGGTCACCATGCGCTGCTGGCCGGCCGGGTCGGGGATGTTGCACACGTACGGGCTGTGCGTGTGGCCCGAGATGACCATGTCGATGGCCGGGCTCAGGTTCTTGGAGATGTCGACGATGGGGCCGCTGACGGAGCCGCCGTTGTCGCAGGTGTAGTCGTACTCGGCGTTGACCGACCAGGTCTTGCCGTTGCGGTCGGTCCAGCTCTGCTTGCTGGTGGGGAACCCGCCCTCGTGGACCAGCACGACGATGGCGTTGACGCCCTGCTCCTTGAGGATCGGCACCAGCGCGTTGGCCGTCTCGACCTCGTCCTTGAACTCCAGGCCCTCGACTCCGGCCTGGGTCACGATGTCGGGGGTGGCCTCGAGCGTCATGCCGATGAAGCCGATCTTGGCGCCCTTGAAGCTCTTCACGTAGTAGGGCGGGAGAATCGTCTCGTCGGTGCCGGCGTAGGTGACGTTGGCCGCGAGGAACGGGAAGTTCGCGCCGGCGAAGCTCTTGCCGCCCGGGCACGAGTCCTGGTTGGCGGCGCCGTCGCCGTCGTCGAGGCACCCGCCGGCGTCGAGGCGCTGCAGCTCCTTGTAGCCCTCGTCGAACTCGTGGTTGCCCACCGAGGTGACGTCCAGGCCGAGGGCGTTCATGGCCTCGATGGTCGGCTCGTCGTGGAACGCGGCGGACAGCAGCGGGCTCGCGCCCACGATGTCCCCGGCGGCCACGGTGGCGGTGTAGGGACGGCCGGCGCGGAGCTCCTTGAGGTGCGTGGCGAGGAACTCCACACCACCGACGTTCGTGGTGACGTCGATCGGCTCGTTGGTGACACCGTCCCGGTCGACGTCGTCGTCGTCGAGGGCATGGCCCGTGACGAGGCGACCGCTCGAGCCCGACGGGGGCTCGAGGTTGCCGTGGAAGTCGTTGAACGACAGGAGCTGGATGTCCATCGTGGGGCCGTTCTGCACGGCCGAGACGGACGGCGACGCCAATGCGAGACCAGTGGCCGACAATGCGGCCACGGCGAGCACCCCCGTGAGGCGCCGGCTTCGAGCTGAGGTCATGGATCGTTCCCTTGTGAAGAAGTGACGACGACCGGGCGGTTACCGGCCGGAACGCACGGTAACGGCGCCAACCGACAAAGGGAACAGTCGTGGTGAAATGCTTCCGTGTCGTCGTCTGCGCGCCCCGCCCCGTCCACCGTCGCGATGCTCTCGCCGCAGCAGGCCGACGAGGTCCGCGCCCTCGCGGCCCGGGCCGCCGAGGGCGACGGCGTGGCTGCCCTCTCGGAGCAGACCCTGCTGTCGCTGGCGGCACGGGAGGGCACGGTCGAGCACGTGCTCGCGTATGCCGCGGGCCGGCTGACCGGGTACGCCCAGGCCGCGGGCGGCGAGGATGCCTCGGTCGAGCTCGTGGTGGACCCGGCGGCACGACGGGACGGGGTCGGGTCGGCCCTCTGGGCGGAGGTGGCGAGGCGCCACCCGCGGGCGAGGGTGTGGGCCCACGGCGACCTCGACTCCGCCCGGCGGTTCGCCGCCGCGCTGGGGCTCGAGCCCGTCCGCGAGCTGCACAAGATGTCGCGACCCCTGACCGCCGACGACGCCACGGGCACCGCCGCCGAGGCGGCGACCGCACTGCCGCCCGGCTTCACCGCGCGGGTCTTCGTGCCGGGCCGGGACGAGCAGGCGTGGCTCGAAGCCAACGCGGCCGCCTTCGCCGACCACCCCGAGCAGGGACGCCTGACCCACGACGACCTGCGCGAGCGGATGGCGCAGCCGTGGTTCGACCCGGCCGGCTTCATCATCGTCGAGGCCGAGGACGGGCCGGGGCGCGTCGCCGCGTTCCACTGGACCAAGGTCGACCCGGAGCAGCGCTCGAGTCTCGACCCGGCCGCCACGGCCGGTGAGGTGTACGTGGTCGGGGTGCACCCGGCATACCAGGGTCGTGGGCTGGCCCGGCCGCTCACCGCCCTGGGCCTGGCCCACCTCGCCGGCCTGGGCCTGCCGGAGGTGGTGCTCTACGTGGACGGCGACAACGCCGGGGCCCTTCGGACCTACACCAGCCTCGGGTTTCGCAGCACCATGGTCGACGTGATGTATTCGCGCACCGTCGACGCCCGAGTGTCAGGATGAGGTATGACCGCGAGCACGAGCACCGCAGGCGCCGAGGAGACCGGGGCCGCTGAGCCCGAGGTCTCGATCGCGAGCGCGAGCCCGCTCGACAACACCCGCTTCCAGCCGCGGGCGGCCAACGGCCGGTTCATGCGCGCGGTGCAGGGGGCCGGCACCCTCGAGGAGGGCGAGCTGCCGGCCGACCGGTTCCTCGACCGCGAGATCTCGTGGCTGCAGTTCAACGAGCGCGTCCTGCAGCTCGCCGCCGACGAGTCGGTGCCGCTGCTCGAGCGGGCGCGGTTCCTGGCGATCTTCACCTCGAACCTCGACGAGTTCTTCATGGTGCGCGTCGCCGGGCTCAAGCGCCGCATCGCCGCCGGGCTGGCCGTGCGGTCGGCCTCGGGGCTGGAGCCGCGCGAGGTGCTGGAGCAGATCTCCCTCGTCGCGCACGAGCTGCACGCGATGCAGTCGGCGATCTACCGCGACCGGGTGCGGCCCGCCCTGGAGGACGAGGGCATCTCCATCGTCCGCTGGGACGAGCTCACGGAGGAGGAGCGGGAGAACCTGACCTGGATGTTCACCGACCAGGTCTTCCCCGTGCTCACCCCGCTGGCTGTCGACCCGGCCCACCCCTTCCCCTACATCTCCGGGCTGTCGCTCAACCTGGCCATCACCCTGACCAACCCCAAGACGGGCAAGGAGCACTTCGCGCGGGTCAAGGTGCCGCCGCTGCTGCCGCGGCTGCTGCACATCGACCCACCGGGCGGCGAGTCGGCCCTGGCCGACCACGTGCACACCCGGTTCGTGCCGCTCGAGGAGGTCATCGCGGCCCACCTCGACATGCTGTTCCCCGGCATGGAGGTCCGCGAGCACTTCACCTTCCGGGTCACCCGCAACGAGGACCTCGAGGTCGAGGAGGACGACGCCGAGAACCTCTTGGCCGCGCTGGAGAAGGAGCTCACGCGGCGGCGGTTCGGTCCGCCGGTGCGCCTCGAGGTGGTCGACGACATGGACGGCCACGTGCTCGACATGCTGATCCGCGAGCTCGGCGTCGCCCAGCAGGACGTCTACCGGCTGCCCAAGCCCCTCGACCTGCGCGGCCTCAACGTCGTGGCCGACCTCGAGCGCTCGGACCTGAGGTACCCACCGTTCCGGCCGCAGACCCACGCCGACCTCGCGCCGGCGGAGACGGCCAAGGCCAGCGACGTGCTCTCGGTCGTCCGCGACAAGGACGTGCTGCTCCAGCACCCCTACGACTCCTTCTCGACCTCGGTGCAGGCCTTCATCGAGCAGGCGGCCGCCGACCCCAAGGTGCTGGCGATCAAGCAGACGCTCTACCGCACCAGCGGCGACTCCCCCATCGTCGACGCCCTCATCGACGCCGCCGAGGCCGGCAAGCAGGTGCTGGCGGTCGTCGAGATCAAGGCCCGCTTCGACGAGCAGGCCAACATCAAGTGGGCCCGCAAGCTCGAGCACTCGGGTGTGCACGTCGTCTACGGCATCGTCGGGCTCAAGACCCACTGCAAGCTCTCGCTCGTCGTGCGGCAGGAGGCCGACGGGCTGGTGCGCTACTGCCACGTCGGCACCGGCAACTACAACCCCAAGACGGCCCGCCTCTACGAGGACTTCGGCCTGCTGACCGCCGACCCGCAGGTCGGCGAGGACCTCACCCGGCTGTTCAACCAGCTGTCCGGCATCGCCCCGCGCAGCAAGTTCAAGCGGCTCCTGGTGGCCCCCCGGTCGATCCGTTCCGGCCTCATCGAGCGGATCGAGGGGGAGATCGACCACCTGGCGGCGGGCAACGGCGGCATGGTGCAGATCAAGGTCAACTCCATCGTCGACGAGCAGGTCATCGACGCCCTCTACCGGGCCAGCCAGGCGGGCGTGAAGGTCGATATCTGGGTGCGCGGCATCTGCGCGCTGCGACCCGGCGTGGAGGGGCTCTCGGAGAACATCCGGGTGCACTCCTACCTCGGCCGCTTCCTCGAGCACTCCCGCGTCTTCATCTTCGGTGGCGGCGGCGAGCCCGAGGTCTACCTCGGCAGCGCGGACATGATGCACCGCAACCTCGACCGCCGCGTCGAGGCGCTGGTGCGCATCACCGACCCGCGCCACCTCGAGGAGCTCTGCTCGCTGGTCGCGCGCGGCATGAGCAGCGAGTACAGCCACTGGGAGCTCACCGGCGACGGCCGCTGGATCCGCCGCACCACCGACGCCGACGGGGGCCAGCTGCCCGACCTGCATTCGGCCCTGATCGAGATGCACTCCAAGCGCCGTCGCAAGGCCCGCCGGCGTTGACCCGGGCGCGGAGCACCCGGAGGCCGTCATGGGGGTGATCCCTGCTGCCGGCACGGTGCCGTGGCGCCGCCGCCGCGGCCAGCTCCAGGTGGCGCTGGTGCACCGCCCGAAGTACGACGACTGGGCGTGGGCCAAGGGCAAGCTCGACCCCGGCGAGGACTGGGCGGTGGCAGCCGTGCGGGAGACGCACGAGGAGACCGCGCTGGAGGTCCGCCTGGGCCGCCCGCTGCCGTGCGCGGCCTACACGGTCCTCGACCGCGACGGCGAGCCGGCCACCAAGGAGGTGCGCTACTGGGCGGCCGAGGTGGTGGGCGGCGACGGCCGGCTGGCCAACGAGGTCGACGAGGTGCGCTGGCTGGAGGTGGCGGCCGCACACGACCTGCTCGACTACGCCCGCGACCGCGACCAGCTGCGGGCACTGGTGCGGGCCGACGCCGCCGGAGCGCTGGCCACCTGGCCGCTGGCGCTCGTGCGGCACGCCAAGGCTCTCCCACGCTCGCAGTGGAAGGACCCGGACGACCAGCTCCGCCCGCTCGACCGCCAGGGGCGCTGGCGCGCCGAGGCGATCGCGCCGCTGCTCGCCGCCTACGGCGTGCGCCGACTGGTCAGCTCGCCGTCGGTGCGGTGCGCCGACACCATCGCGCCGTATGCCGCTCGGCTCGGCCGTCCGCTGCGCCTCCGGGAGGGCCTGTCGGAGGAGGGCTACGAGGAGGACCCCTCGCGGGCCGGCCGCCACCTGCGGCGCCTGCTCGAGCGCGGCACCCCGGCGGTGCTGTGCAGCCACGGCCCGGTGCTCCCGGAGCTGCTCGACCGCCTCGGTCACCTCGTCGACGCGGACAGCGATGACGGCCCCGACGCCCTCAAGCAGCTCGAGGAGGCCGCCGAGGCGAAGATGGTCAAGGGTGAGGTGCTCGTGGCCCACCTCGTCGGCAGGGGCCGCGGCGCCCGGGTCGTGGCGGTCGAGCGCCACCTGCCCTGATCGCCCCGAGGGGCCCTTGACCGGATCCTGACGGGCTGTTCAACTGGGGCTCAGGTGGCGTCTGCGCACACGTGGGGCAAAGTCCCGGGTCTGTTCACCCTCCGTTCACCCGGCACCGCCCAGCGCGTCACCCACCGCTCCTACCTTCACAGTTGCCGGGCAGTTCCGCCCGCCCTGACTTTTGATGCTGTGGAGAGGTTCACGACAGTGAAGATTCAGCGTTTCGGCCCCGTCGCGGCCATCGCCCTTGCCGGCTCACTCGTGCTGTCGGCCTGCGGCTCCGACGACAACAGTGCCGACATCGCCGCCGCGGGTGGCGGCAGCACCGACGGCTCGTCCGTCGAGTGCGCCGAGGGCACCCTGAGCGCCGAGGGCTCCTCCGCCCAGAAGAACGCGATCGAGGAGGCCATCGCAAGCTTCCAGACCGTGTGCGACGGCGCGACCGTCAACTACAACCCGACCGGCTCCGGCGCCGGCATCAAGCAGTTCATCGCCGGCCAGGTCGACTTCGCCGGCTCCGACTCCGCCCTGAAGACGGAGGAGAAGGACGGCAAGGTCGAGTCCGTCGAGGCCGAGAAGCACTGCGGTTCGCCCGCCTGGAACCTGCCCATGGTGACCGGCCCGATCGCCGTCTCCTACAACCTGCCGGGCGTGAACCGGCTGATCCTCACGCCCGAGGTCATCGCCAACATCTTCAACGGCAAGGTGAAGGCCTGGAACGACGCGTCGATCGCCGCGCTCAACCCTGGCGCCAAGCTGCCCAGCACGCCGGTCAAGGTGTTCTTCCGCTCCGACGAGTCGGGCACCACCGAGAACTTCACCAAGTACCTGGCCGCCGCCGCGCCGAAGGCGTGGACCGCCGAGCCCGGCAAGAGCTGGACCGGCAAGGGCGAGGGCAAGGAGAAGTCCTCCGGCGTGGCGAGCGCGGTCAAGGCCACCGAGGGCGGCATCACCTACGCCGAGTGGTCCTACGCCAAGGACAACAAGCTGGGCATCGCCGAGGTCGACAACGGCTCCGGTCCCGTTCAGCTCAACGGCGAGTCCGTCGGCAACGCGGTGGCCATCGCCGAGCAGGAGGGCGAGGGCAACGACCTGCGCTTGAAGCTCGACTACGCCACCAAGGAGCCCGGGGCCTACCCGATCCTCCTCGTCACCTACGAGATCGTCTGCTCCAAGAGCGATGACCCCAAGCAGGCCGCCCTCACCAAGGCGTTCCTGAAGCACTTCTCCTCGCAGAAGACGCAGAGCTCGCTCGAGGAGATCGGCTACGCCCCGCTTCCCGACGAGGTCCGCACCAAGGTCGACGCTGCCATCGACGCCCTGTCCTGACCCCTGTATGCCGCGCGGCGGGGCTCCGAGCCCGCCGCGCGGCATACTGCCGTTAGCCCCCGAAGGAAACACAGGTCCCACGTGAGCACGATCACCGGCGTCAGTGCTGCTGACGAGACACCTCCCCCCAGCCCCGGATCCCCCCTGGGCGGCGACGCGGCGAGCACAGGCCGCCTCGGCGACCGCCTCTTCGGCGGAGCGGCCCGTGGGGCCGGTGTGCTCGTCATCGGTCTCGTCACCCTCATCGGGGTGTTCCTGCTCTGGCAGGCCGTGCCCGCCCTCGCACGCAACGAGGCCAACTTCCTGACCTCCCGCGAGTGGACCGTGGCCGGCGACGCCCCGCGGTTCGGCATCGTCGAGCTGTTCTGGACCACGGTGGCCTCCTCGCTCATCGCGATGACCATCGCGGTGCCGGTCGGGGTGGGGGTGGCGCTCTTCATCACGCAGTACGCCCCGCGCTGGCTCTCGCGCCCGGCTGCGAGCCTCGTCGACCTGCTCGCTGCCGTTCCGTCGATCGTCTACGGCCTGTGGGGTGTGCTGACCTTCCGCGCCGCCGTGCTGCCCGCGGAGGAGTTCCTGCAGGACAAGCTGGGTTGGTTCCCGCTGTTCTCGGCGACGGGCATCTCCGGCGGCACCATCTTCTTCATCGGCATCGTGCTCGCCATCATGGTGCTGCCGATCGTCACCGCGCTCTCCCGCGAGGTCTTCGCGCAGACGCCCGTCGCCCACAAGGAGGGTGCCCTCGCGCTCGGCGCCACCCGTTGGGAGATGATCCGCACGGCAGTGCTGCCGTTCGGCCGTCCCGGCGTGATCAGCGCCGCCATGCTCGCCCTCGGCCGCGCCCTCGGCGAGACCATCGCCGTGACGTTCATCGTCTCGACGCTCGCCCGCGGCTCGGACTGGACCTGGTCGCTGTTCAACGGCGGGGAGACCTTCGCCTCCCGGATCGCCAACAACGCGGCCGAGTTCGACTCGCCGCAGAAGACCGGTGCCTTCATCGCCGCAGGCCTGGTGCTCTTCGTCCTCACCTTCATCGTGAACGCGATCGCGCGCATCGTCATCGAGCGCAGGAAGGCCTTCACCGAATGACGACCACCAGCACCTCCGTCAACCGGCGCTCCGCCGGCTCGGGTCCGCCCCTGCTCGGCTCCGGCCTCGGTCACCCGTCCCGTGGCAGGGCGGTGCGCGACCAGCTCGCCCGTGTCGTCATGTGGCTCGCGTTCCTGCTCGCGGTCATCCCGCTCGTGTGGATCCTCTGGACCGTCATCAGCCAGGGCGCCCACCTGCTGCTCGAGTCGAAGTGGTGGACGCACTCCCAGCGTGGCATCACGTCCCGCTACGCCGGCGGCGGGGCCGTGCACGCCATCCAGGGCACCCTCATCCAGGCCGCCGTGACGGCCCTGATCGCCGTGCCGATCGCCGTGATGACCGCGATCTACCTCGTGGAGTACGGCCGCGGGAAGCTCGCCCGATGGGTCAGCTTCATGGTCGACATCCTCACCGGCATCCCGTCGATCGTGGCAGCCCTGTTCATCTACGCCCTGTGGGTGACGACATTCGGGTTCCAGCGGGTCGGCTTCGCCGTCTCCCTGTCGCTGGTGCTGCTCATGATCCCCGTCGTGGTGCGCTCCACCGAGGAGATGCTCAAGCTCGTGCCCAACGAGCTGCGTGAGGCGTCCTACGCCCTCGGGGTACCGAAGTGGAAGACGATCGCCAAGGTCGTGCTGCCCACCGCGTTCTCCGGCATCGTCACCGGCGTGCTCCTGGGCCTGGCCAGGGTCATGGGCGAGACGGCGCCGCTGCTGATCCTCGGCCCCTACACGAAGTCGATCGCGGTCGACCTCTTCAACGGCCTCATGCCGACCCTGCCCACCATGATCAACCAGGACCGCACCGAGCTCGGCCAGGCTGCCGCCGTCGAGCGCATGTGGGGGGCGGCCCTGACGCTGATCCTCCTCGTCCTCCTCCTCAACATCGCCGGCCGCCTCGTGGCGCGCTTCGGCTCCGTGAAGAAGTAAGACCGGGCCCCCCGGCATACCCATCGAAAGACGGAAAGCACAGATGGCAAAGCGCATCGACGTCAGCGACCTGAACGTCTACTACGGATCCTTCAAGGCCGTGGAGGGCGTCACCATGACGGTCGAGCCCCGCTCCGTGACCGCCTTCATCGGGCCCTCCGGCTGCGGCAAGTCGACCTTCCTGCGGACCCTCAACCGCATGCACGAGGTGATCCCCGGCGGTCGCGTCGAGGGCAAGGTCATGCTCGACGACCAGGACCTCTACGCCCCCGGGGTCGACCCCGTCGCGGTGCGGCGCACCGTCGGCATGGTCTTCCAGCGACCCAACCCCTTCCCCACGATGTCGATCTACGACAACGTGGCGGCCGGCCTGAAGCTCAACGGCGTCAAGGGCAAGAAGAAGCTCGACGAGGTCGTCGAGAAGTCCCTGCGGGGCGCGAACCTGTGGACCGAGGTCAAGGACCGGCTGAACAAGCCCGGCGCCGGCCTCTCCGGCGGCCAGCAGCAGCGCCTGTGCATCGCGCGGGCCATCGCCGTCGAGCCGCAGGTGCTGCTGATGGACGAGCCCTGCTCGGCGCTCGACCCGATCTCCACCCTCGCGATCGAGGACCTGATCAACGAGCTGAAGTCGAAGTTCACGATCGTCATCGTCACCCACAACATGCAGCAGGCCGCACGCGTCTCGGACCGCACCGCGTTCTTCAACCTCGCGGCGACGGGCAAGCCCGGCAAGCTCATCGAGATCGACGACACGCACCGCATCTTCAACAACCCCAGCGTGAAGGCGACCGAGGACTACATCTCCGGCCGCTTCGGCTAACCCCCCTTCCGACTTCTGGCCACTCGCTCGGCACAGACCCCCCGATTCTCGGGGAGTATGCCGAGCGGGTGGCCAGAAGTGCGGCTCAGGTGCCGTCCACAGTGGGCTGCCGTCGACCTCGTCGTCCACACGCTGGCAGGAGTGTTCACCGAGTGCCGCCACCAGCCGCGACGGTGCGGGGATGCGACGGACGGGGCTCGAGGTCTGGCAGGCCCTCCCCCAGCCCTTCCTCGCCAGCGAGGCCATGGCAGCCGGACGGACCTTTGACCAGCTCCGCGGCGCTTGCGACCGTGGCGAGCTCACCAAGATCGCGCCGTCCCTGTATGCCGTGACGGACAGTTGGCGGCCCCTCGGCCACGCGGACTCGCACCGCGCCCTCTGCCGAGCGGCGGCTGCATCCCTCACGGATGTCACGCTCAGCCACCTCAGCGCCGCAGTCGTCCTTGGCCTGCCTCACCCGGTGGGCCCGTTGGGAAAGGTCAGCCTGACGGCGCTGAAGACGTCCCGCACCAGCTACCCCGACGACTGGCGGCGAGTCCTCCAGGCAGAGACTCCCGCCGCACACCTGACCGCCCGTGCCGGTCTGCCCGTGACACAGGGCGCTCGCACCGTGCTCGACTGCTTGCGCCAGCTCCGGCTGAAGGACTCACTGGCCATCGCAGACACCGCCGTGCGAGAGGGCTTGGCCTCGGTGGCAGACCTCAAGGCCATGCGCGAGTTCCAGACCCGTTGGCCCGGAGTGCAACGGGCAGACCGCGCCATTGCCCTGGTTGACGGCCGACGGGAGAGCTGGCTCGAGTCGGCCTCGGTGGCTGCAGCCCACGAGCTGGGCTACCCCACGCCTGCGAGCCAGGTCTGGGTCCACGGCCTCGACGGTCAGCTCGTGGGACGGGTGGACTTCCTGTGGTTCGAGCTGGGTGTGGTGGGCGAGGCCGACGGAATGGCCAAGTACCTCGGCGACTTCGACGACGACCCCTCACCCTCCACGACCGGTCAGCGCATGCTGCTCGAGCGTGACCGTGAGCGCGGCTTGGCGTCGCTGGGCTTTGCGGTTGCCCGTTGGGGCGCCGCGGACCTGCGGGGCACCGCAGGTGGCTTGGCGCGCCACCTCGCGAAGGCGAGGGCGAGGGCCCGTCCCCGCCAGATCCGCTGTCTCTGGCGGCAAGACCTCGGCGACCCCCTCCGAGAGTGGGCCTGGCCTCCACCGATCACCCGCGGTCGGTGACCTTCGACTTCTGGCCAGCCAGGCGGCATACCCCCGTCAAATGACGCGGGTATGCCGAGCCAGTGGCCAGAAGTCGGGAGAGGGGGGTCAGAGGAACAGGTTGCCGACCCAGAAGGCGAGGGCGGCCGCAAGGCCGGCCCCGGGGAAGGTCAGCACCCAGGCGCCGACGATGTTGCCCGCCACACCCCACCGGACGGCCGAGAGGCGCTTGGTCGAGCCGACGCCCATGATCGCCGAGGTGATGGTGTGCGTCGTCGAGATCGGGGCCCCGAAGCCCATGCCGGCGACATAGAGGATGCCGGCGGCGGTCGTCTCCGCGGCGAACCCCTGCGGCGGGTCGAGGTGGATGATGCGACGGCCGAGGGTGCGCATGATCCGCCAGCCGCCGGCATACGTGCCGAGGGAGATGACCACGGCGCTCATGACGAGCACCCACAGCGGGATGGAGTCGTCGCCGACGGCCTGGTAGCCACCCACGGTCAGCGCGAGGACCACGACGCCGGCGGTCTTGGACGCGTCCTGCAGGCCGTGGCCGAACGCCATCGCCGCAGCCGACGCCGTCTGGGCGTAGCGGAACCCGCGAGACACGCGTCCTGGCTGGGCCCTGCGGAACAGCCACAGGATCGCGGCCATCACGAGGTAGCCGACGATGATGCCCACGATGGGCGAGGCGATCATCGGGATGATGATCTTGGTCAGCACGCTGTCCCAGTGCACGCTCGCGCTGGCCGCGAGCGCCGCCCCGCCCAGTCCGCCGATGAGGGCGTGCGAGGACGACGAGGGCAGGCCGTACCACCAGGTGAGCATGTTCCACCCGATGGCGCCGACGAGTCCGGCGCCGCAGATGAGCAGGCCCACGCTGCCCTGCGGGGCGTCGATGACGCCGGAGCCGATGGTCTTGGCGACCTTGGTGCCGAAGAAGGCGCCGACGAGGTTCGCGACGGCGGCCATGGCCAGCGCCACCCGCGGGGTCAGCGCCCGGGTGGAGACCGACGTGGCGATCGCGTTGGCCGCGTCATGGAAGCCGTTGGTGTAGTTGAAGCCCATCGCCAGGGTGACGACGACGGCTACGGGAAGCCAGTCCACGAGGTCAGGACTCCTTGACCGCGATGCCCTCGACCTTGTGGGCCACCTGCTCGAACGCGTCCGCGGCGGCCTCGAGCTCGTCGATGACCTCCTTGTGCTTCATGATCGTGATCGCGTCGAGGGGGCCACCGCCGTTGCCGTTGAACAGCTCGGCCAGCAGGCGGCGGTAGCTCTGGTCGGCCTGGTTCTCGAGGCGGTTGATCTCGATCCAGTACTCCGTCAGGTCCTTCATCGAGCGCAGCCGCGGCATGGCCTCGGCGGTCAGCTCGGACATGCGGGAGAGCACCTCGACCTGCTCGGCCACGCCGGCCGGCAGCTCCCCGATCCGGTAGAGCACGACCAGGTCGACCGCGGCGTCCATCATGTCCATGCAGTCGTCGAGGGCCGCGGCCAGGCCGTGGATGTCTTCGCGGTCGAAGGGCGTGATGAACGAGCTGTTCACCTTGCGGATGATCTCGTGCGTCGCCATGTCGGCGTTGTGCTCGAGCTCGCGCATGCGGGCCGCGATGGCCTCACGCTCGGAGGGGGCGGCACCGAGGATGGTGGTGAGCTCGCGTGCGCCGTCCACCAGGTAGGACGCGGACTTGGCGAACAGGTCGTAGAAGCTGTCTTCCTGCGGGGTGAGGCGAAAGCCCACGATCAATCTCCGGTCAAGCGGGGAAATGGCCGGGGACGATGCTACGACCTAGTAGTCACAGAACTGCAATCCGGAGTTCACCCAATCCACCGGCAGTGTTCACCTCGGGACGGGGGTGTCGGGGCCGCGCGACCCGGGCGTGCGCCTTCCTAGGCGTGCTGCGGCTTGCGCGCCGCGCCGGCCTTCGAGAGGTCCTCGCCCGTTGACTGGGCGCGGATGACGCCGAGCACCTCGTCGATCTCCGCCTCCGTCAGCGGTCGCTCGCTCGAGGAGGCTGCAACGACCAGGTCACCGACGAGCTCGATCTCGTCCTGGAGGGCGCCGTCCGTGAGGTCGGCGCCGACGATCGGGTCTGCTGCCATAGCGCAACGCTAGCCCAGCCCGCAGCAAACGCCGAGAGTTCTTTGCCATGTCTTGACGCCGCGGCGCAGAGATGACTCGGGCGGATCATGCGGCTGCACCCCGCCCTAGTCACGGCGGACCACGGCGTTCATGATGGTCCGGTGCAGGCGCCGGAGGAGGAGTCAGACGTCGCCGCCGACGACCCCGCAGCCGCCGCCCTGCTCGAGGAGCGCGGCTCCTTCACCCATGCGGTGTGCCGCGTGTGCGGCTGGTCGGGGCCGGGGCGCCGCTCGCGCGAACGGGCCCGCAAGGACGTGGTCGGCCACCAGTCCCGGGACTGCCTCCACTAGCGCCTCGCGGCACCCCAATGGCCTGGACAGGGGTCCAGAGTCCTCGCCGGGATGTGTGCGCCGGGCTGGGAGCGCCTCACGGCGCGTGGCCGCTCGTAGCGGCTTCAGTTGGGACCCGGGGCTACCGCAGCCCGGCGCACGTCTGACTGTAACCGGAGCCCGCCCTCGTATGTTCCAGTGGCGGGCACTTCGGTGGATATCCGCAGGTCAGGGGCAGAGAGCTCAGAGCAGCTCGTCGGCTCGCCACAGCCGGGCGCAGGCATCGAGGTCCTCGGCGGTCGACAGCAGCGAGGAGGCCCTGCGGGTCTGCCGCGCCCCCTCCTCGGCGTCGCGCGCGTCGGTGGTGTGCGCCCGGTCGGCACGACCCGAGGAGACCACCCGGCAGAAGGCGCCGGCCCGCTCGAGGGCGACGGCGAGGTCGCCCTCGAACACCCCCCGCAGGATCGCGTCGGCCAGGCTGCGGATCTCCTGCGGACCCGGGGGCTCCGCGACACCGGCGACCACGTGGTTCACCGCGGCGAAGCGCACGCCCGCGGTGTAGTCGGCGCTCGCCTCCTCGGGGTTGCGCTGCACCCACTCGTGCAGCGCGTACAGCCTCCAGAGAGCGCCGGGCAGGCTGCGGGCGGGCCGGTCGGCCCAGAGCTCGGCCAGCGTGGAGAGCCCGAGCTCGTCGACGAGGGCCACGAGGCGGGCGGTGACCTCGGGGTCCTCGGCGGCCCGGCCCGCCCCCACGAGCACGGCTGCGGTCGCGTGCGCGACCTCGGTGACCTCCGCGGGGTCGGGCACGGTGCCGCCCTGCGACTCCATGGCGGCCGGGCTGAAGAACGCAGGCCGGCGCGGACCGCCGCGGCCGCTCGGTTCGTTCCTCACCACGTCAGTCTCCCACCGGGAGCCTCGCCACGCGCGCGGCTCGCGGGTGTGGGCGGCGGGCCGCCCGCGGCATACGGGTGGTCAGTCGTCGAAGAGGTCGGAGAGGAAGGACCGCCGCTTCTTGTGCGGCTTTCCGTAGCCGTGCCCGTAGGGCTGGCCGTGCTGCTGCGGGTACGGCGAGTACTGCTGCCGCGGCGCCTGCTGGGCCTGCTGCACGGGCGGCTGGTGCCACTCGTTCTCGGCGGCGACCAGCCGTTCGAGCTCACCGCGGTCGAGGAAGAGCCCGCCGCAGCCGGTGCACTGGTCGACGAGGACGCGGTTGCGCTCGTACTGGCGCATGTCCGAGCCGCACTTGGGACAGGTCAGCGTGGTCGTCATGCCTGGGCAACGCGCCCGGCCGGGTGACGGTTCCCCCGGCGGCCGGGGGCGGGTGGGGCACGATGGACTGGTGGGGCAGGTGACGCAGCAGCCGACCAGGGCCTCCCGCGTGGCCGGGACGGTGTTCTTCTCGCTGCTCTCGGGGGCCTGCCTCGCCGCCGCGGTTGGCCTCGCCCTGGCGGCCCGGTTCGTCATGTGCGGGATCTCGGGCTGCTCCGGGGGCGGCTTCGGCCGGTCGACCGACCCGCCGCTGACGCTCATGCTCATCGTCGCAGCGGGGGTCGCCCTCGCCCTGCCGGTCCTGCTGTATGCCGTGTGGCGGCGGCGCGCCCGCCTCGCCCTGGCCGCCGTGGCGGCGGCCGCGCTGGGCGCCATCCTCGTGGGTCTGGTCATCGGCGCCGACTGGAACGGCTGCCCGCGCACCATCTCCACCGCGACGTGCCAGGAGGAGCGGGGCCACTGAGCCGGTGCCCGCCGCACGGCCTCCCATGGCGGGAGCAGACGCCGAGCCGCGACGCTGCCGGCTGCCGCTGGCTGCGGCAGCCGGCCGTGCGCCGCCTCAGGAGCTAGGCCCGACGCGAGGCTCGCGCCACCGCGAAGGCCACGAGGGTGATGGCGCCACCCAGGAACAGCAGGCTGACGATGAGCAGCCCGGCGCCGGCCTCGTCCAGCCAAGGCACCTCGGCACCGAACCGCATCGCCGCCGAGACTCCTCGGGAGCCGTCCGCGTTCATCACCACGGCGGACCAGTTCCCGGCCTCCGGCGTCCACACGACCGTCTGGGCGCCGTCACCACTGGCCTGCGCCACCCAGATGTCGAGGTCGGTCGGCGCCGCCACGGGCGACCCGCCCGGCTGTTCCTGCCCGTCGCCGCCGGCTTCGTTGCGGTCCGACCGGGCGACACCGGCGAGGTAGGCCGCGACGTCGCCCTGCCGGCCGATGCCGACGAACACCGGCACGCCGGCTGTGGTCGACGTGGCCTCGATCCGCAGGTCGCCGAAGAACCGTCCGGGCAGGCCCCGGTCGGCTCCCGGTGCCTCGAGGAGCATGTCGCCGAGCACGGCGTGACCGGCCGAACGCCAGGTCTCCGCCGGTGTCGTCACGAAGCCGTCCTGGCGCCAGACGCGGTCGGCCATGATCATGGCGCCGCCCCCGGCCACCCCACCGAGGGAGAACAGCCCGACCAGGACGCCGACGACCGCGGCTATGGTCCGTCCGGCCGTCCACCCCGAGCGCGGTGGCGCCCCCGGTGCGCCGGGAGGCGGCGGTGCCCCTCCCCCGCCGGCATACGGCTGCTCGGGGTAGGGCTGGGCACCCGGGTAGGGCTGGGCACCCGGGTAGGGCTGGAGGCCCGCCTGTGGCTGGGACGCGGGTGGCTGGGTGCCCGCCTGGCTGGTCAGCACGAGGGCGTGGTCCGGCTCGTGCGGACCCATGTCGAGGCGGAACGGCGGGTACTGGTCGGTCATCAGGCCGACATAGGCGGCCACGCGCAGCACCCAGCGGTTGAGCCCGAGCAAGAGGTCGTAGATGGGGCGCGGGTAGGACCCCGTGAAGGCGAGCACGACGGCAGCGATGAAGGCGAGCAGCCCGACCAGGCCTCCACTGCTGACGTACTGCCACCGCTGGTCCTCGAAGACCCAGCGACCGCCGCCGATGAGGATGGCCAGCACCAGGTAGTGCGGGATGGCCAGGAGCCACCACTTGACGAGCACGAGGCCGCGGGAGAGGTGCTCGGGATAGTCGATCTCGAGGTGCGTCGGGTAGTCGGGCACCTCGGCGAGGGAGAACGGCGGGTAGCGGTCGGTCGCGAGCGCTCCGTAGGCGTAGTAGGCCACCCGCCAGGACCACCGCAGGACACCGACGTTGAACTCGAAGATCGCGCGCGGGTAGTGGCCGGTGAACAGGATGGCGAAGAAGGCGACGACGCTGAGGACGGCGAAAGCCACCCACAGGAACGCCAGGACGATGTAGTGCGGCACCGCCAGCAGCCACTTGACCAGCCAGAGCCAGCGCGAGGCGACTGGCTCGGTGGCGGCGTCAAGGTGAACGGGGTAGCTGGGCCGCGGAGGGGCTGTTGCAGTGGTCATTGCTGCGTCATTCCTCTATCGGCCCCATGGTCCGGCTCGCCTGCGTGACGGACCTCGGGGCCGCTGTCGGTGCTGGTGTGCGTGGCGAGCTGGCTCGCGAGCTCCGTTGCCCAGCAACGGATCTGGTACCAGTCGCGGTAGTCGCCGTCACCGGCGCGGAGTCGCCGGGCGGCCAGGCGCTCGCCGCGCGAGAGTGAGGCCAGGTCGAGTCGCCCGGCGAAGACGCGGTGGTCGCGGGCGTGGGTCGACCGGGCGGCCCTGTCGGCGTCGGTGACCGCCCCGAGTGGCCGGGCGGGTTCACCCACCGGTCCGCTGGAGAACAGCCAGACGGGCTGGCCCTCGAGCTGCTGCTCGAGACGGGCGACGAGGTTGCGGGCCTCGGGCATCCAGCGGCCGTGGTAGACGGCGCTGCCGAGCACCACGGCATCGACTCCGTCGAGGGTGTCGACCTCCACG
The DNA here is from genome assembly GCF_029222705.1 of Knoellia sp. p5-6-4. Classification (NCBI taxonomy): domain Bacteria; kingdom Bacillati; phylum Actinomycetota; class Actinomycetes; order Micrococcales; family Intrasporangiaceae; genus Knoellia; species Knoellia sp. p5-6-4. The sequence continues at coordinate 2,160,204 of NZ_JARGZF010000001.1, read as the reverse complement.
GGGTCGAGCACGTGGGCGATGTGCCCGGCGGACCGCAGCTGACGGGCGACCTCGTGCGAGATCGCCTGGGTGGCGCCGTGACGGCTCGCCGCAGTGACGAGGACTGTCATCAGAACCTCCTGTCCTCGCGGCCAGTCTTCGACCGAGGCAGGGCAGGGCACAGGGCCGGATGGCCCTACGTGGAGGCTCAGGACGCCGGTGCGCCCTCCTCGGAGCGGCGCTTCAGGCCGACCGCCTCGAGGTTCAGGTAGCGCTCGGTGAGGCCGGCCATCCAGCGGCCGACGAGCTCACCGACGAGGCCGCGCTGGTCGATCTCGAGTGTCACCCGGGACCCGGTGCGCCGACGCTCCACGACGTGCCTCGCCGTGCTGCGAAACCCGGGCAGGCCGGCGACCCAGGTGAACGACCTCCCCGACTCGAGGCCGTCGACGGTCCAGACCGCCACGGGCAGCCGTGGCTGTCGGATCCGCACCCGCGAGCCGATGTCGAAGCGACCGGTGTCGAGGCGCTCGACCTCGGTGACCGACGCCGTCCACTGCGGCCACGCCTCGACGTTGGTCATCACGGCCCAGACACGCTCGGGAGGGGCGTCGATGTCGATGGTGACGCTGGCGTGCACGGCGGCTCCTGGAGGTGTGGGGGACCATCGCCCCTACCTGCCCAGCCTAGGCGCGGACCACGCTGGGCGCAGAGGCCCGGACGGCACCCGGCTGCACCCTGCGGCGGCGTCCCGGGAGGGAGGGCACGTGTCCATCACCGGGAGGCGTCGCATCGGGCCCGTGGACGCCCTCTGGCTCAACATGGACCGGCCCAACAACCTCATGGTCATCACGAGCCTGGTGTTCCTCGAGTCGGTGCCCGACTGGGACGAGGTCCGGCGCATCGCCCAGGAGCGCTTCATCGACCGCTACCCGGTCTTCAGCCAGCGGCCGGTTGCCCCTCCGCTACCGATCGGGCTGCCGTCGTGGGAGTACGACCCCGGCTTCGACCTCGCACGCCACCTCGTGCGCGAGACGCTCGCGGAGCCGGGCGACGACGCAGCCCTCCAGGCCCACGTCGAGGACCACCTCCACCGGCCCTTCGACCGCCGGCACCCGCTGTGGGAGGTGCACCTCATCGAGGGCTACGGCACCGGGGCGGTCGTCTTCTTCCGCATCCACCACGCCCTGGCCGACGGCATCGCCCTGGCCCGGGTGCTCATGTCGCTGACCGACAACGGGGCCTTCGTCGACACCCCACCGCTCCACGGAGACCCTGCCGGCCCCGCAGCGCCGTCGGCGGTGTCGACGAAGGTGTCGAAGGAGGTGTCGACGAGGGCGTCGACGGGGGTGTCTCTCGCCCGCAGCGCGGTGGAGCAGGCGGCTCGGTTGACCCACCCCTCCGCCCTGGCGAGGTCGGTCGGCACCGGCGCACGGACCGGCCAGGTGGTGCGCGACCTGCTCTTCCTCGGCAACCCGGCCAACGTCGTCGCCGGGACGCCCGGCCTGCACAAGCGGGTCGTGTGGACCCAGCCGGTGCCGCTCGCCCCGCTCAAGCACGTCGGCCGTCTGGCGGGCGCCACGCTCAACGACGTGCTCATGAGCGCGGTCGCCGGCGCCCTGCACCGTTACCAGGTCGAGCACGACGCCACGCCGGTCGACCTCGTCACGATGGTGCCGGTCAACCTCCGCCCGCTGGACAAGCCGCTCCCCCGGGAGCTCGGCAACCAGTTCGCCCTCGTCTTCTTCACCTTCCCGAGCTCGAGCGCCGGGCTGCTGGAGCGCCTGGCCGAGACCAAGCGGCGGATGGACTGGCTCAAGAGCTCCCCCGAGTCCGTGCTGACCTTCGGGCTCATCACCGCCATCGGTTTCAGCACGCCCGCGCTGGAGCGCCCAGTGGTGGACTTCTTCGCCGACAAGGCGATCGGTGTCACCACCAACGTGATGGGCCCGCGCGAGCCGCGCACCTTCGCGGGGGTGCCGGTCACCGGCGTGCTGGGCTGGGTGCCCGGGTCCGGCTCCCAGACGGTGGGGGTGTGCATCTTCACGTATGCCGGGAGCGTCAGGGTCGGCTTCATGGTGGACGCCGGCGTCGTCCCCGAGCCCCAGACCCTGCTCGCGGCGTTCGAGGACGAGGTGGAGGCGCTGGTGCGCCTCGGCCGTGATGGAGAGGAAGAGAGCCGGCATGCCCACCGACACCGCAACCCAGTCCGTCGAGGTACCAGCCACCCAGGCCGACGTGCTGGCGCTGTTGCGCGACGTCGCAAGCCAGCCTGAGTGGATCCCCGAGATCAAGGAGGCCGAGGTGCTGACGTCGGACGGGCACGGGCGGCCGCTGACCGCCAGGTTCGCCGCCTCGAGCAGCGTGGGCACAGACCGCTACATCCTCGCCTACGAGCACTCGCCGCACGGCCTGCGCTGGTCGATGGTCAAGGGCCGGCTGCAGACGGGGCAGGAGGGTGTCTACACGCTGGAGTCGGCCGGCCGGGGCCGCACGAAGGTGACCTACCAGCTGACGATCCACCACAACCTGCCGCTACCCGGGTTCCTCCGCTCGCGGGTCATCAAGGGTCTCGTCTCGGACACCCTCACCGGGCTGCAGGGCCGCTTCGGCGGCTGACCGGGCCACCCGGCATACCCGCTGGTCAGCGGTCGAGCTCGAACCAGACCGTCTTGCCGGCGCCACCGGGCCGCGGCGCCGTGCCCCACCGCGAGCTGAGGGCACCGACGATGAGCAGGCCGCGTCCGTCCTCGGCGTCGAGGTCGAGGTCGCCGGGCTCCGGACGGTGCGGGTTCGCGTCACTGACCTCCACCCGCACCACGTCCGGCCGGGGCCACAGTCGCACGCTGACGTCGCCGTGGCCGTGCCGGACGGCGTTGGTGACCAGCTCCGTGGCCAAGAGCACAGTGTCCTCGCGCAGGGCCCGGTCGACGCCGTGCGAGCCCTGGCGGATCCACCGGCGCACCTTGGCGGCCGTCTGGGGGCTCTGCGGGAACGTCGCCTCGTACGGGGCGAGGCTGTGCGACGGCACCCGGCCGACGTGCACCGCTCCGGCGCCGGTGGGAGCGGACTCGTGGGGCGCGAGCGCCACCGCCGGCACGGGCTGGAGCCCCTGCGGCTGGTTCAGCGGCTCACGACCTGCCGCTCCGAGGACGGCAACGGCACCGGCCCGGCTCAGGGCCGGCTCGGTGGCAGCCTCCTGCCCTCCACCCGTGGGGACGCTCGGCAGCCGCGCGACGAGCAGGGCGATGTCGTCCGCCCGCTGGTTGGCGGAGGTGAGCACGAGGAGCTCGGTGGCGAGGGCCTCGACGTCGGAGCCTTTGCGGCGGGCTGTCTCGCCGACGAGGTCGACGAAGGCCTCGAGGCCGTCGAGGCCGCTGGCCCGGTCCTCGACGATGCCGTCCGTGTAGAGCGCCAGCACGCTGCCCGGCGGCACCCTCACCTCAGCCTCGACCCGCTGCGGCGTGGGTGAGCCGAGGGGTGGTGACCCACCCTCCTCGAGCAGGGTGGCCCGGCCCTCACGGTCGACGAGGATGGGCGGGAGGTGGCCCGCCCTGGCCATGCGCACCACCCCCGACTCCGCGTCGAGGAGCACGTAGACGACAGTGGCGATCTCGTCGACGTCGAGCATGGAGCGCAGGCGGTCGAGGCCCGAGAGCACGGCGGCCGGCGAGGGGTCGGCGCTGGCGAGGGAGCGGACGGCGGTGCGCATCTGCCCCATCACAGCGGCGGCACGCAGCCCCTTACCCATGACGTCGCCGACGACGAGGGCGACCTTGTGGTCGTCGACCGGCACGCAGTCGTACCAGTCACCGCCGACTCGCAGGCCGGCCTCACCCGGGACGTAGCGGGCCGCCATGGCCAGGTCGTCGCGGGCCGGGAGCGTCGGGGAGAGCAGCGACCGCTGGAGCGTGGAGGCTGCGTTGGCCTCGCTCTCGAACGCGAGCGCCCGCCGCAGGGCCTGACCGCCCTGGCTGGCCTGTCCGGTCAGGACCTCCCGCTGGTGCGGTTCGAGGGTCCGGGGCTCGGTGTCCCACACGAGGAGGGTCCCCAGCCGCTGGCCGGCCACTCGGATGGGCAGCACCACGAGCACGGAAGCCTCCTCCAGGGGTGACCCGACAGCCGGGACCCTGGCGCGCACGGCCTCGGTGGACTCGAGGAACAGCGGCTCTCTGGCCAGTGGTGCGAAGGTCGAGGCGTACGGGGCGTCCCAACCGCTCCCCGCGAGCTCGTCACCCGGCCGGGACCCATAGCCCGCGTGGCCCAGGACCGCGGTCGGCTCGCCCTCCCGGCTGACCAGGACGACGGCACGGCGCAGGCCGCTGGCGGCCACGGCGTCGCGGCACAGGGCCTCGGCCACCTCGGGCGGGGTTACGGCCTTGGCCAGGTCCTGGGCGCAGCCGAGGAGCTGGCTGGTCAGGCCGAGGGAGGTGCGCAGCTCGCCCTCGCGCCGGTCCAGCTCGCTCTGGGTGTAGGACTCGGTCTCGGAGAGACGGATCAGGACGCTGGCCACGGCGCCGATGGCGAGCACGGAGTAGGTCGCCACGCGCATGGACAGGCTCGCCCACCACACAGCACTGAACCGCTCGGCTGCGAAGGCGTTGAACAGCAGGTCGTAGACCGCGAGCGAAAGGGCGACCCCGACCCAGCCCCGGAGCGTGGTGGCGTCGCGTCCGGAGCGCCTGATCCACGTCACCGCGACGATCGCGGTGAACGCCGCCATGGCGTACTCGATGCTGAGGAGGGGTGGGGTGAACGACGTGTCCGGCCGCAGGAGAGTGGGAAGCGGGATTGCGTTCACGGCGAGAAGCACCGTGAGGCCGGCGCCGAGACCCGCCGCGGGCAGGCGCCACACCACAGGTGCTCTGAGGGCTCCGGCAAGTGCACCCAGCGGGAGGGCCAGGTGGAACATCAGGTAGAGCGCGGCGTTGCTCTGGTCGTTCGTGCCAAGGGGGCCCCCGCCGGGGTTGACCGTCGGGAACGAGATGAGCTGCAGGACCATCGCCAGCCACCCGACTGCCAGGCCGGTGCTCACCCAGCTCAGGGCCGGGTCGCGCTCGGCCCGCCAACGGGCCGCAAGCACCACGAGCGCGAAGGCAGCGCTGATGGGCGCCGCAGCGAAGAAGACGACCGAGAGGCCGCGGGGTGGCACCGCCTCGAGCAGCAGGGCCACCACATAGGCCACCGAGGCCAGGGCGGCCACCGCCACGGCGGCGTAGAGGTCGAGCCTGCGCTCCGGCCGCGGCCGGCGCGGGTCGACTTCCCAGGTGGCCGGCCGCGTGAGGGTGGCGTCGCGAACGCTCATGCTGGATCGCCTGCCGGGTCGGCGACGGGGCGAGCGGTCATCGGCACTCCTCTGGCGACGTGCACCCCCCTCGACCGGCGCACCGGGGTGTGCACCTGCAGGGGGCTGACGCCAGGCGGACTCATCACCCCGGTTGGGTGATCGGGGGCATCCGCCTGTGAGGTCGACGTCGCGATCTGCCTCCTCAGTGTGTGGTCGCGGCAGGGGCATTCGCTAGGCCGTTGGACCCTCTTTGATACCCCGGGCGGTGTGCCCCGTACGCCATATCGACCCAGACCGGGCGATAGCGGCCTGAGGGCGTCAGGAGCGGCCCACTGTCGAGCCCAGCCCCCGCCGGGGGCTTGCGTATTGCGGCGAGCCGGAGGAGTATTTACAACCTGATGGTTGTAGATCAGTCCACCGATGACGACGTCGACCGGCTCTTCCACGCGCTGGCCGACCGTACGCGCCGCGACATCGTGAGGCGGGTGCTCGTGGGCGAGTACTCGGTCTCGGCCCTCGCGCGCAACTACCCCCTCAGCCTCACGGCGGTTCAGAAGCATGTGGCCGTCCTCGAGGAGGCGGGGCTCGTGGTCAAGCACCGGCACGGACGAGAGCAGCGGGTCTCGGGCCAGCCGGACGCCATCCGACGGGCCCAGGAGCTGCTTGCTGCTTACGAGGACCTGTGGCGCGGCCGGTTCGAGCGCATGGCCGACCTGTTGGACGAGGACAAGCAAGGAGAGAACGCATGAGCATCACCAGCATCAGCAAGGACACCGACCAGCTCACGATGACCGTGACCGCGGACTACGACGTGTCCGCGGATCGGGCCTGGCAGCTGTGGGCCGACCCCCGCCAGCTCGAGCGCTGGTGGGGACCACCGACCTACCCCGCCACCGTGGAGCAGCACGACCTCCGCGAGGGCGGGCACGTGGACTACTACATGACCGGCCCCGAGGGCGACCGGCACCGCGGGTGGTGGAACGTGCGCGAGGTCGAGGCGCCGCGCGTGCTGGTGGTCGAGGACGGCTTCGCCGACGAGTCCGGAGCACCCAATTCCGACATGCCCACCATGGTGATGCGGGTGGAGATCACCGACCGGCCGGGTGGGGTCACCGTGACCATCTCGTCGCGATTCCCCTCGCTCGAGGCGATGGAGCAGCTGCTCCAGATGGGCATGGAGGAGGGCCTCACGCAGGCCATGGGCCAGATCGACGCGATCCTCGCCGGCGAGCCCGCCCGGGCCCGTTCCTGACGGCCACCACAGGTCCACCCCGGGGCGCCACGACGCTCCGGGGTGTGGCCCGCGCCGGCGCGACACACACCACCATCGTCCCCCGGGCTTCAACAGAGTCGGTATGCCGCGACGGGCCGCCCGCGGCTCCCGCACCACATGGCGTGGGCCTGGGTCGGAAACGATCCGTCCGCCTGGGCGCGGCATCCCGCTTCAGGCCTCGTCGGGTCCGTCGACGTTGACCACTGCCTCCCCGCGTCCGGCTCGCACCACGATCACCGCGGCCTCTTCCGATGCCGGGTTCCCCTCGCGGTGCACGGTGTGCGGCGGCACGAAGACAAAGTCACCGGGTTGCGCGTCGATCACGTCCTGCCCGCCAGGTCCGGACTCCATGCGCAACAGCCCCGAGAGGACGTAGATGTGACTCTCGTAGTCTCCGTGGTGGTGCCACCCGGACACCATCCCGGCCTCGGTCGTGACGTGGCCTGCCCAGCTGCGATCCGTGCTGGCGGCCTGCTCCCGGTGCATGCCTGGTGTCACCTGGCCCTCTGAGCGATCTGCTGGCCGGATCAGCTTCACCCGCTTTTCGTCGCCCATTGCGCGCTCCCTGTTGCCGCGACTTGCCCACCTTCGACGCTGCTCTCGAGCGCGACGCAATGTCAAGGCGCCTGTGACGGGGTCGGTCTGGGGCACGCACCCCACGCAGCAGACGGACCCACCGGCCGAAGGCCACAACGGGGTATGGTCTCCTCGCGGTCAGGACGGTCGAACTACACCATGGTCATCCGAGGTTCTAGTGACCACAAACCCTGACCCCCCGGGCCTCTAGCTCAATTGGCAGAGCTGCGGACTTTTAATCCGTAGGTTGTGGGTTCGAGCCCCACGGGGCCCACAAACGCACAGGTCAGAAAGCCGCCGCCTTGGCCTCCGAGGCGCGTGTCCGACAGGGCGGCTTCAGCAGGGTGACGACGTGGCGGTAGTCGACATCCAGTCAGGCCAGTACAACGAAGGTGGCTTCGGCGACTTCCACGTCGACCTTTCCATCGTTCCGGCCGCCTGGTGGGCACGGACTCATGAGTGCGCTGGTGACACCCCGTGGGGCAGCGACAGCCCGAAGGGCAGGGCTCGCGAGTGGGATGGCTTGTACCGGATCCGTTCAGCGCCCGCTGGAGGCAAAGGCAGATCCGACGCCGCTTGGACCGTTGATGGAGTCGAGCAGGCGGCGTCGGTTGCGTCCGGATGACCTCGACCCTCCGTGGCGCACTCGATCCTCTGTTGGAGCTCCTGCGGCCTGGCCGGCTCCTCGAGGCCATCGAATCAGGACTCATTGATGACCAGACGCCCGTCAACGACCGCCCTGGCAGAGAGACATCGTGCGCGGTGTTCTATCGGCATTGCAGCCGGCCGCGGCTGATCCTGGTCGCCCGGGCTCCCAGCTCACTGGCCCGGAGGCGTGTAGTCGACCCTCTGCTCGGTCGCCTCGTCAACCTCCTCAGGAGTCATCAGGACGACGGTCCGGACATGGGCCAGCCCGCTGGAGTTCACGGCCAGGGCGACAGCGGCCGCGGCCTTGTTGTCCGGCAGCTCGCAGAGGGTGTACACGTCGTCCTCACCGAAGGCGAAGTCGAAGGTCACCATGCGTCCGCCCAGGTCAGAAGCGAGCTTCTCCACGACAGCCGCTCGGGCGCTGCCGCCCTTGGCCAGGACTCCCTTGGCTCCAGCGCTGTCGTAGCGCGCAATGATCATGTAACGGCTCATGTGGTCCTCCTCCAGGTCGCCACGGATGGGAGCCACGCTTCAACCACCACACCTGCGCAACAACCCCCATCGTGGTGAGCGACGGGTGAACCGGGACCACGCGAAAGCGAGCGCTTCGAGCACGCGGATAGGACGGTCCGATGACCGGTACTGCCGCCGCTCACCACGAAGGCAGCCGGGCGGCAAGGCGGCTCACCCGTCAGGAAGACGTAGACGGCCGCCGGAAGAGCGCCACCTGCAGGAAGTCGTGCGAGAAGGTCGGCTCCTCGTGGGTGTGGCCGGGCGGCATGAGCCGGGCGTCCACCAGCTCCAGCCAGGCGAACATCTCCGCCAGCTCATCCAGCGTGTACCCGACCCCGCCCTCGAGGTGCCCGTGGAGCAGCAGGTCCTTGTCCGACGCCGTGCTCCCCATCGCCCCGGCCGTGAAGGTGCAGATGCCGTACACGCCGTCCGGCGCCAGGGCAGCCGACAGCCCTTCCATGTAGGAGATCCGCCGGTGCGGCGCAAGGTGGTGGAAGCACCCCGAGTCGTAGACGAAGTCGAAGGGACCGCCGGCCACCGGCTCGCGCACGAAGTCCACCAGCCGGTAGTCGGGCCCCGGCCTCGACGCCCCCGGACCGGCGGCACCCGCCCTCTCCCTCCGCGACCGAGCCGTCTCCACGGCATACGGGGAGATGTCGATGCCGGTGACGGCAAATCCCTGGGCCGCCAGCCACGTGCTGTTGCGCCCCAATCCGCACCCGACGTCCAGGGCGGAGGACCCCCGTCCACCCGGCAGCAGGCCCTCCGCCTGCCACGCGGGCAGCGCCGCGTCGGGCAGCTCGGAGGTCAGCGGGTGCCCCTCTCGCTGGAACAGCCCGTCCCAGAACGCCGAAGCCGCGTCGCTGGTCCGCTCGGCCCCGTCGGCATAGAGACTGTCGAGCAGCTCCATCAGCTGGCCGTAGGTGGTCACGCGCACCGGGATTCCTCCTGCCTCAGACGACTCGCAGAGTCTGGCACGAGGCGGCCTTGTCCCCGACGAAGGAGCCCTGTCGGCGCTTTCTCCTACAGTGGAGACAGCTCAGGAGAGGCAACGACAAGTACCTGGCTTGTTGCCCGGCAACCTCCACCGCGGAGGTGCCCCAGGGGAAGAGCGGACCGTGCCGAACCCGGCCGGTAACAGCGGATCCGCAGCGCGCCAAGGGATCCCCGTCACCAGGAGGTCCTGTGCCTTCCAGCCACGCATCCGCCCAGCCGTCCGGCGACCACTCCGCCGACCGCCGACCACCCCGGCGGCCACTGACCGTTCTCGTCGACGACACGCGCGACTTCAAGGACGGCAGGCCGGCGCTGACGGCTCGCACCTCCGAGGAGGCGCTCGCCCTCCTCCGCGGGCTCGTCGACACCCCCATCGACGACCTCTGGCTCGACTACGACCTCGGTCTCGGCGACACGGCCCAACCCGTCGTCGACCACCTCGTCGAGCTGGCCGCAGCCGGCAGCCCCCAGTCGATCAGCACCATCCGCGTGCACAGCTCCAATATCCACCACGGGCACCGGATCTGCGCCGAGCTCGTCGCAGCGGGCTACCCCGCGCGGCGCAGCTACGCCGCGAACATGTGGGTCAGGGTGCGGTGGCAGGCGCCGCCGCGCTGACCACGTCGGCGACCTCCTCGGGGTGGGTGAAGAGGTTGTTGTGCGAACCCGGCAGCACCTCCACCCGTGCCGACGGACTGCCCGCAGCCGCTGCGACATCGGCCATCCACTGTTGTGGCGCAAACGAATCCGCCTCACCGGCGGTGAGCACGAGCGGCACCTCGAGGTCGCGCACCCGCTCCTCCGGGCGGTCGCGCCGCCCCGACCCGATGACGCTGACCAGGTCGGCGCGCAGGCGCGCGACGTCCCTGGCCGCGACCACCAGCTCTGCCGGGCTGTCCTTGCGGTATGCCGTGGCCGCGCCTCGCAGCAGCCCCGGCCATGAGCGGTGCTCGGGCCGGAAGGTCAGCCCTGCCAGCACCAGAGACAGGTCGGGGCGGTCGTGCTGGAGGCGGAGGGCTGCGCCGAGGGCGACCTGCGCGCCAGTCGAGTGCCCCACGACGACAACGGGACCGGCGAGGTCGGCCTCCCTGGTCCAGCGTGCTGCGGCCTCGCCCATCGGCTCGACCAGCGGTGGCACCCTCAGTCGGGGACGTCGCCACGCCAGCAGGTCGAGCACGACGCAGCGCAGCCCGCGCCGGGCCAGCACCTCGACGGTCGGCAGGGTGTAGCGCGGCAGCCCCAAGCCGGGCAGGAGCACCACCGTCGCGCGCGCCGGCGTCATCGGGGCGACCTCGATCGCCTGCACCCAGGCCGCGCCCACCCGGATCCAGGTCTCCCGCTTCCGGGTCTCGCCCTCGGGGGGCGCGGTCGCTTCATTCATTGCCAGCCAGCGTAGGTGTGACCAGCGCCGTCCACCTCTTCAGCGCGGGTCGAAGGAACTCCTGAGGTGCGGCCGACGTCCAACCGGCATGCCGCGCCAGACCATCGTGCTCACCGCCGTCGCCCTCCTCGCGGTGAGCCTGGTCACCGGGTGCGGCTCCAGCAACGGAGATGGCGCTCCGGCGGGCGATGCCTCCGCCCTCTTCGACCGGCGCGCCCGAGAGGTGGCGGCCGTCTGGACGGAGGGTGACCTCCTCGAGCGGTGGCGCACCAGCATCGTCCCCGCACAGGGCCTCACCATCGAGCCCGACTGGACCCCGCGTGAGACCCTCAAGGCCGCGTTCTACGGGGGCTGGGTCCGCACCGCAACCGCCCTGCCCACCACGCCGGGCACCGGGCAGGTGCGCCACCTGGACGGCACGACCGTGGAGGTCTACACGCTCGACGCGCAAGCGGCCTACGAGGCGATGGTGAACCCCCGCTCGGGCCCCTGCCCCACCCCGGCATCCGGCACGGGCTGTGAGTGGGTCACCATCACCGGCGCGCGAGCGGTCAGGACCACCCTCGCCACGGCCCGGGGCCCGGCGCAGGTGCCGGCGTGGGCGTTCACGGTGCAGGGCCTGTCCGATTCGCTGGTGCGCGTCGCCGTCGCGGAGGCCGCAGAGCCGGGCGACTTCGAGCCGAGCAGCCTCTCCGAGGCGCCTAGCGACGGCAGGCGCCGCCTGCTCTACGGACAGGACGTCGTCTCGGACACCGCCGACTCTCTGACGGTGACGATTGGCAGCGGCGACTGCGACACCGAGCGAAGAGAACACGTGCTCGAGACCGACGAGGTCGTCGTGGTCGGCGGGACGGCCCTCGCCCCACCGCCGGACCAGGCGTGCAACGCGATGCTGCGCCTCGAGGAGGTCACCGTGCCGCTGAGGACCGAGCTGGGCGACCGTCCGGTGCTCGATGCCGCCTCAGGTCGGCCACTCCTTCCCCAGGTCCTGCCGGACCGGTGACGCGGCGGGACCTCTAGAGGCCCAGGCCCGCCTCCCTCGCGCGCACTATCGCCTCGGCCCGGTCGGCCACGTGCAGCTTCGCGAAGATGTTGGAGACGTTGTTGCGCACCGTCTTCGGCGACAGGAACAGCGTCGAGGCGATCTGGGCGTTGGACCTCCCTGCGGCGACCAGCTCGAGGATCTCCCGCTCCCGTGCCGTCAGCTGCGGGAAGGCCTGCTCGGCAGCGGATCCCACCGCTGGCCCCGCGGCGAAGAAGTCGGCGATGCGACGGGCGATGGCCGGGCCGAAGATCGCCTCTCCTCGCGCCACGGCGGTCACGGCGCGTGTGATCTCAGCCTGGTTGGCGCCCTTGAGCAGGTATCCCCTGGCCCCGGCCTGCATCGCGGAGAACAGGGTGGCGTCCTCCTCGGCCATGGTGAGCATGACCACGCCGATGTGCGGGCTCGCGGCCGTGAGTCGGCGAGTCGCCTCGATGCCGTCGAGCCCGGGCATCTGCACGTCCATGACGACGACGTCGGGCTGGAGCTCGGTGGCCAGCGCCACGGCGGCGGTTCCGTCCTCTGCCGTGGCGACGACCTCGAGGCCGTCGACCGAGGCGAGCAGGGCGGCCAGCCCGTCGCGGTAGACGGGGTGGTCGTCGGCCAACAGCACCCGGATCGGCTCAGGCATCAGCAGCGGCTCCTGTCGTCTGCGGCGCTCCGGCGCCGGGAATCACGGTGCAGGGCAGGACCGCCCGCACGACGGTCCCGCCAGATGGCGGACACTCCACCGCGACGGTCCCGCCCAGCTCGGCGGCCCGCTCCCGGAGGGACAGCATCCCGACCCCCGCCGCGACATCACCAGGGATGCCGTGGCCGTCGTCGCGCACCTCGACCACGAGCGCGTTGCCCAGGTGCGCAGCACCGCCCCCCGGGCCCTTCCCGTGGAGGCCGAGACGCACCGAGCAGTGCCGGGCACCCGAGTGGCGCACGACGTTGTTGACCGCCTCGGAGGCAATCCGGAACGCCGCCACCTCGACAGCGGCCGGCAGGGACGCGCCGTCCACTCCGTCGCCCTCGACGGTGATCGACAGGTCCGGCGGTTCGAGCCGTCGGGCCAGCTGCGCGATCGCCCGCTGCAGGCCCAGCTCGTCGAGGGCGGGCGGCCGCAGGTCGTGGACCAGCCGGCGCACGTCGGCCAGCACCGCGGCGACGTCCGCGGTCGCCTGCTCGAGGAGGCGGTCTGCCTCGGCGGCGTTGCGGGAGGCCAGGTTTCGCGCCGTCTCGATGCGCAGCGTGACGGCCCCCAGACTGGGACCGAGGCTGTCGTGCAGGTCGCGCCGCAGCCGACGGCGCTCCTCCTCACGCGCCGTGACGAGCTGCTCGCGGATGGCCTGCAGGTTCGCGCTCAGCTCGCTCGCCCGCGCCGCCGCGGCTGCCTGGCGCACCACGTCGCCGAGCAGCCGCTGGTCGTGCTCCGACAGCTCGGTGCTGCCGGCGGGGCAGAGCGTCAGCAGGCCGACCCGCTCGCCGCGGTAGACCACCGGCAGCTCCACCGACCGGCCTGCTGGACGTCCGTGCTCGACCGCCTGCTTCTCGCCCGACGGGCCGTCGATCTCCACCCTGACGTAGGGCGAGCGGAACGCCTCACCGACCGCGCGGGCGACCGCCACGAGCTGCTGGTCGGGCGACGCCGACACCTCGAGCTGCTCGGCGAGCGCCGACACCACGGCATACGGGTCCTCCCGGGAGCCGCGGCGCAGGCGACGCACCGCCGCGGCCAACCGGTCGCGCAGCGGCGCGTACAGCCCAGCCACCACCGCGATGGCCACCAGAGCCGAGTCACGTTGGCCCAGAACGGCCCCCGCGAGAGCGAAGACCAACACGTCGATGACCACCACGGCCGCGGCGAGCAGCGCGTAGACGAGCGTCGCGGAGATCAGGCGGTCCACGGCATACAGGTTGTGGCGGGTGACGGCGACGACGATCGCTGCCGACGTGACACCCACGCCGACGCCGAGGAGGACCCCGGAAACCGGGTCGGCGGTCAGCATCCCGAGCACGATGACGACCAGGTTGACGACCGCCGCCCAGACCAGCCACCGCGTCTGGGCGCGGCCCACCGGATCGGCGGCGCGGTGGCGCCGCACCACCACCATCAGCGGCACGACGAGGCTGAGGAAGATGCCTGCGTAGGCGACCGTGAGCAGCACCTGCCAGACCCCGTAGGGCAGCGGGATGCTGAACGGGTCGAGGTTCAAGGCGTCCAGAGCCGGGTCCAGGGACTCGCCGGCGATCCGCTCGGCCGTCTCGGCCGGCACCACCGCGAGCAGCACCGGCAGCAGGGCGGTGAGCCCGATGCTCGCCAGCGACAGGCGCCGCCAGAGCGGCTCCCGGGGCAGCCGGCCGTGCGGGAAGACGAGCAGGATGAGCGGGAGCCCGAGCAGCAGCCCGGCGCCGAGCCGCTGGTAGAAGTAGAAGGACGCCGACGCGCCGGGCAGCCCCGGCTCGGTGTAGACGGCGTAGGCGGTCCAGCTGCTGCAGAACGAGTCGACCACCCAGAAGAGGCCCGAGCCGACGAGCAACCAGGCCACCGGGTGTCGGGGCAGCTGGCGCAGCAGCAGGGCCCCCGGGACCACCTGGGCCAGCCCGGTCAGGCAGCCGACCCATCCTGGCTCGAGCTCAGCCACCTCGGGGATGCCGGCGCGCGCGTTGGCGATGTCGAGCGCCACGGTCGCCAGCGTGAGCAGCACCGCGACGGCGGCCAGCGCCGCTCCGGCCCGGCTGCCGCGGGCCGCGACGGCCGCCGCCTCGGCGGGGGCGCTGCTGGTGGTCTGCGTGGTCACAGGCGACATGGTCGCAAGCGTGGAGTCCCGCTGTCCCGGGATCGCAGTCCCGGGACACCCGGGACAACTCAGGGGACTCGATTGCGGACTCCGGCACCTGTGGGCCGGGACGCCCGACCTCGACTGTGGTGCCAGGCGGTGCAAGGGGCACCGCGACGAGACGCAGAGGAACGACCATGAGCGACACCCTCACCACCCAGCCGGCCCTCGCCCGCACCGACACCCACCGGCCGCAGTCCTCGGCCGCACCCGCGGTCGACCCGCGGACCATCCGCCGGCTGGGCCTGACCCTGATGACGGGCACCCTGCTCTGGGCAGCCAGCACCTTCGTCTTCGGCCCGAACGGCGAGGGCATCGGCTCCCGGGTCGGCGACATCACCGGCTTCTTCTTCCAGGTCGGCGTCTTCGCGCTGCTGACCGCGATGCTCAAGACGGGCGCCACCGGAGTCACGAGGAAGGCCCGCGCGATGATCCGCGTCGAGTACGTGCTGCTGGGCCTGGCCTCGCTGTGGTCCCTGATCCACGGGCTGATGCCGGCCAGCATCGGCGACAGCACCCCGGTGCTGGTCCTCGACGTGTTCTGGCCCCTGTCGATGCTCGGCATGTTCGTCATCGGCATCAAGGTCGCCGTCGCCGGTCGCTGGCAGGGCGCCCTGTCCATCTGGCCGATGGTGGCCGAGACCTGGGCCGTCGTCACCGTGCCGACGTTCCTCCTCCTCGGTGACGGCGTGGCCCGCTGGGTCGGCGGCGCCCACCTCGTGATCGGGTATGCCGCGCTGGGCCTCCTGCTCGCCCGTCGCCCCGAGCTGACCGGCGCCTCCGAGGAGTGACGCCGTCACCCTCGGGGGACCCCTCCCTCGCGGTTCGGGGTGTTACCGAGTGCTGTGGCGCTCGGTGACACCCCGAACCCGTGTCTGCCCACCCTCGACCTCCTGGAGCCGGGCCGCGGCGTAGGCCGGCTCGCGCAGCGCCCGCACCACCGGGTACTGCGACGTCCCCGGCAGCCTGTGCACCACGGGGTCGTGGCGGCGCTGGTCGTCCTCTCCCTCGACCCCCTCGGCCAGCGACACCTCGCCCACGGCGACCCAGGGACCGGTGCCCACGGCATACGACAGGGACAGCCGCTCGGGGACGCACAGGCTGGGTCCGACCTCGCGCTCGGAGGCCCCGGGCAGCGTCGCCAGGCGGAGCACCAGCGGCCCCGCCGGCGACCTGACCGGAAGGAGCGTCGTCAGGGGGCCGTCGGTGAGCTGCGAGTGGACCAGCAGGGCGAAGCGGCCCAGCCCGGAGTCGCCGGTGGACGCGAAGAGCAGGTCTGCCGGGGCCCCCTCGCCGGCGGACGGCCCCGGAAGCCGCAGCGCGAGGCCGTAGACGTCAGGCAGCCACGCCGGCAGGCCCGCCGCCCGCGACACCCGCACGGTGACCTCACACGCGCCCGCGTCGTCGAGCAGTGGCACCCCGCTCCTGCCGGAGCCGTCGCACCGCAGGCTCGCGCGCAGTGTCACTCCCCGGGCGTGCAGGGGACGGCCCCGGCGCAGCACCGCGAGCGCGCCGAAGAGCGCACCGAGTCCGAGACCCGCTGCCAAGCCCGCGGTGCGTCCGGCCGTGCTCACGAGTGCGTGCGCCATCGGCTCCTCCTCCATGTCGTGACCCGGCCACCCACCATGCCAAGGATCGGCCGGTCCCGCTTGCGGCCGGTGCGAGACTGGGCGCCATGAGCAACCTCGAGACCCGGCCGGTGGAGACCGAGTGCGAGCACGAGCCGGCGCCGGAGGCCGGCGGGCGGCCGGTCGTCGAGGTGCTCGAGGCACGCGAGGTGCCCCTCGGTGGGCCCCGCGCCATGACCGTGCGCCGCACCATCCCGCAGCGGCAGCGCTCGCTCATCGGGGCCTGGTGCTTCGCCGACCACTACGGACCGGACGACGTCAGCAGCTCGGGCGGGATGGACGTCCCGCCGCACCCGCACACCGGGCTGCAGACGGTGAGCTGGCTGTTCTCCGGCGAGATCGAGCACCGCGACAGCGGGGGCCACCACGCCATGGTCCGGCCCGGCGAGATGAACCTCATGACCGGCGGCCACGGTATCGCGCACTCGGAGGTCTCCACCCCCGGCACCAGCGTCCTGCACGGCGTGCAGCTCTGGGTCGCGCTGCCCGATGACGCCCGCGACGAGCCCCGGATGTTCCAGCACCACGTGCCGCCGGCGGTGCACGTCGGGGGCGCCACCGTGCGGGTCTTCCTGGGCACGCTGCTCGGGCAGTCCTCGCCCGTGCGCACGTTCACGCCGCTCCTCGGGGCGGAAGTCGTGCTCGACCCGGGCGCGCACCTCACCATCGGCGTCGACCCTGCCTTCGAGCACGGTGTCCTGGCCGACACCGAGGGACTCGGCCTCGAGGGTGTGCCCGTCCCCCGGGCCGCGCTGGGCTTCATCGGCAGCGGTCTGCGGTCCCTGACGCTGCGCAACGACTCGGCCGAGCCCGGCCGGCTCGTGCTGCTCGGCGGCACACCCTTCGAGGAGGACATCCTCATGTGGTGGAACTTCGTCGGGCGCTCCCACGAGGAGATCGAGCGGTTCCGGCAGGAGTGGCAGGACGGCAGCGACCGGTTCGGCGAGGTGGTCGGCTACGAGGGCCGGACTGCCCGGCTCCCCGCGCCGGAGCTGCCGCCGGTGAGGATCCGTCCGCGCCAGAACCCGCCGCCGCCCACCGCATGAGGGGTTCGCGAGCAGCCCTGGCCCCTGCCGCCACCGGATCCGCGCTCGTCGCCGTGGGCGTCCTGCTGCCCGTGGCCGCGGCATACGTCGTGGGCGTGCTGCTCGAGGGCGCCGCCCTTGCCGTGGCACTGCGTGGACGCGTGCCGGCCTGGGCGGCGGCGGTCATCGCCGCCCTGCTGGCCGCCTGACAGGATCAGGACATGAGCCTCGACGTCGCCGCGCTCCGTGCCCGCTTCCCGGCCCTCGCCGAGGGCGCCGCCCACTTCGACGGCCCCGGTGGGTCCCAGGTGCCCGACGTCGTCGCCGCCGCGGTGGTCGAGACCCTGACGTCCGCCATCGCCAACCGCGGCACCGTCACGCGCGCCGAGCGCCGCGCCGAGCAGGTCGTGCAGGACGCCCGCCGCGCCATGGGAGACCTGCTGGGAGCCGACCCGCGCGGCATCATCTTCGGGCGCAGCATGACCGCCCTGACCTACGACATGGCCCGCACCCTGTCGCAGACCTGGGCAGAGGGCGACGAGGTGGTCGTCACCCGCCTCGACCACGACGCCAACATCCGGCCCTGGGTGCAGGCGGCCGAGCGGGTCGGCGCGGTCGTGCGCTGGGCCGACTTCGACCCGGCCACCGGGGAGCTCGCGCCCGAGGCGGTCGGGGACCTGCTGTCGGAGCGCACCCGTCTCGTGGCGGTCACGGCCGCCTCGAACCTCATCGGCACCCGACCCGACCTGCCGGCCATTGCCGACCTCGTGCACGGCACGCGAGCCCTGCTCTACGTCGACGGCGTGCACTACACGCCGCACGTCGGGGTCGACGTCCGAGCCCTGGGGGCCGACCTGTTCGCGTGCTCGCCCTACAAGTTCATGGGCCCGCACTGCGGCGTGCTGGCGGCCAGCCCCGAGCTGCTCGAGACCCTGCACCCCGACAAGCTGCTGCCGTCGTCGAACGCCGTCCCCGAGCGGTTCGAGCTCGGCACCCTGCCCTACGAGCTGCTCGCCGGCACCACCGCGGCCGTGGACTTCATCGCCGCCCTCTCGCCGCTCGGCCGGGCCGGCGACCGGCGCAACCGGGTGCTCAGCGCGATGCAGGGTCTGGAGGAGCACGAGGACCGCCTGCGCGCGCGGATCGAGCAGGGCATCGCCGCCCTGCCGGGGGCCGTGCTCTACTCGCGCGCGACCCGTCGCACTCCCACGCTGCTGGTGCGCTTCGAGGGCCACGACTCCCAAGCCGTGCGGGTGGCCCTGGCCGAGCGGAACATCAACGCCCCGGCCGCGTGCTTCTACGCCATCGAGGCCTCCCCGCGTGCTCGGGCTCGGCGACAGCGGTGCCCTGCGGATCGGACTGGCTCCCTACAACGACGACAGCGACGCCGACCGGCTGCTCCACGCCCTCACCGACATCGTCGGCGGCTGACCCCTCGCCTGCGGTGCCGCGCCGGCGCGAGCGGTTCGCCCAGCAGGGGACCTTCGACCCGACCCCCGCCGACCGTCCCGCCCGCAGTCTGGGAGGAGGCAGGAGGAGGAAGCCATGCAGGACAACCGCAACGCAGCAGACCCAGCACGCACTCGTGCCGCACGCGGGCGGCCCGACCTGAGGAAGGGCTTGCGCATCGCCCGGGCCATGGCGGTCACGTCGGGTGGCCCGCTGGCCCTTGCCGCCGCGAGCGCCGTCGCGCCCGTGGCAGCCCTGCGCCGCTGGCCGTCCAGGCTCGAGGCACCGCTCGCCCGGCGGGCCGCCTGGGCTGCCACCGGCGCAGCGCTGGTGCTGACGCCGCTCTACCTGTCCGTGGTGCGCCCCTGGCTGATGACCTGGGGGTCGACAGCTTCCGAGCGCGCGCGCACCTACCCCGGTGACGACCCGGCAGGGCCCGAGCCCGCGCTGCGCATCACCCGCGCGGTGACGGTCGATGCCCCGCCCGAGAAGGTATGGCCGTGGGTGGCACAGATCGGCCAGGAGCGTGGCGGCTTCTACAGCTACGACTGGCTGGAGAACCTCGCCGGCTGCCAGATCCACAGCGCCGACCGCGTCCATCCCGAGTGGCAGGACGTCCAGCCCGGCGACCCCATCGGCATGACGCCGGACTTCGGCACCGAGGTCGAGGCGGTCGACCCCGGGCATGCGCTGGTCGTCAAGGACTGGGGTGCCTACGTCGTCGAGCCGGCCGGGGAGGGACGCAGCCGGCTCGTCGCCCGCGCCCACGTCGACGCAGGGCTGCCGTCGTTGGTCTACGCCCTGACCATCGAGGTGCCTCACGCGATCATGGAGCGGCGCATGCTGCTGGGCATCAAGCAGCGCGCGGAAGCCGCCGCCTCCGCCGGGTCGGGCTACCCGCGCGCGGCGTAGGTCTCAGCCGTCCCACCCCGAGGACGCCGGCCGCGACGCGCGCGACCGGAGTCGGCATGCGCGAGACTGACGCCATGCCCGAGACCTCGCTCGACCCCGTCCTGATCACCGGCTGCTCCTCCGGCATCGGCCGCGCCGCCGCCGACCTCCTCGTGAAGGCCGGCCACACGGTCTACGCCACGGCCCGCCGCCTCGAGACGCTGGAGGACCTGGAATCCGCCGGGGCCCGCGTGATGGCGCTCGACGTCACCTCCGAGGAGTCGATGACGGAGGCCGTGCGCCACGTCGAAGCCGAGCACGGCCGGGTGGGCACCCTCGTCAACAACGCCGGCTACGGCGAGTACGGCACCATCGAGGAGGCGGACCTCGCCAAGGTGCGCACCATGTTCGAGACCAACGTCTTCGGCCTCGCCCGGATGACCCAGCTCGTGCTGCCCGGCATGCGTCGCGCCCGCCGCGGCCGCATCGTCAACATCGGGTCGATGGGCGGCCGGATGACCTTTCCGGTGGGCGGCTACTACCACGCGACGAAGTACGCGGTGGAGGCCATCAGCGACGCCCTGCGCAACGAGGTCCGCCCGTTCGGCATCGACGTGGTGCTCATCGAGCCCGGCATCACCCGCACCGGGTTCGAGGACAACGTCCACGCCTCCGTCGCGAGCAGCGCTGGCGCTCAAGCGGATTCACCGTATGCAGGCCTGCTGGCGAGCAACGCCGCGAACACCTCCGGGAGCTACTCCAACCCGGTCGTGGGCACCGGACCGGAGAGCGTCGCCCGCACCATCCTCAAGGCGGTCGAGGCGGAGCGGCCGCGAAGCCGCTACCTGCTCACCCCCGCGGCCCGCGCGATGGTCGCCGCTCGCCAGCTCGGCGGCGACCGGGTGTGGGACGCCATCGTCAAGCAGCAGTTCAGGCACTGAGGCGCCGCCCGTGGTCACTGGCATCACCCCGCTCGACGCCCCCGTCGAGCCCGTCGACGCCCTGCGGCGCATCGCCTTCCTCCTCGAGCGCGAGCGCGCCGGCACCTACCGCGTCGAGGCGTTCCGGCGGGCCGTGGGCGTGGTGCGGGCCACGGACCCGGACGAGCTCGCGTCCCGCGCGGACGCAGGCACCCTCCAGGAGCTCAACGGCATCGGGAAGTCCACCGCCGGGGTGATCGAGGAGGCGCTGGGAGGAGACCTTCCGGCATACCTGAAAGCGTTGCAGGACAAGGCACCTGACTCGCTGGCCGATGGCGGTGACGGCCTCCGGGCGGCGCTGAGGGGCGACTGCCACCTGCACTCGGACTGGTCCGATGGCGGCAGCCCGATCGACGAGATGGTGCTGACCGGGGTCGAGCTCGGCCACGACTACCTCGTGCTGACCGACCACTCGCCGCGCCTGAAGGTGGCCAACGGCCTCTCGGCCGAGCGGCTCACGCGGCAGCTGGGTGTCGTCGAGCAAATCAACGCCTCGCTGGGCGGGCAGTTCCGGCTGCTCAAGGGCATCGAGGTCGACATCCTCGACGACGGCAGCCTCGACCAGAGCGAGGACATGCTCGACCGGCTCGACCTCGTGGTCGCCAGCGTGCACTCCAAGCTGCGCATGAACGCCGCACCGATGACCCGTCGCATGGTCGCCGCCGTGCAGAACCCGCGCGTCAACGTGCTCGGCCACGTCACCGGCCGGCTGGTCACCGGATCGCGCGGGCAGCGACCGCAGTCGGAGTTCGACGCCCACGCCGTCTTCGAGGCCTGCGCGGAGCACGATGTCGCGGTCGAGATCAACAGCCGCCCCGAGCGCTGCGACCCGCCCGACGAGCTCCTCACGCTGGCCCTCGAGCTCGGCTGCCTCTTCTCGATCGACTCCGACGCCCACGCGCCGGGCCAGCTCGACTTCAAGGCGCTGGGGTGCGCACGGGCCGAGCGGCTCGGCGTGCCGGCGGAGCGGGTCGTCAACACCTGGGACGCCGACCGCCTCGTCGAGTGGGCTCGGAGGAGACGGCCATGACCCCACCGCCCCTGCCGCCCATCACGGTGGAGCCGGACTCTTCCGCCGCACCCTTCGAGCAGATCCGCAGCCAGCTCGCCGGCCTGATCGACTCCGGTGCCCTGGCCGAGGGCGAACGCCTGCCCACGGTGCGCAGCCTGGCCACCGATCTCGGGGTCGCCGTCAACACGGTGGCCCGCGCCTACCGCGAGCTCGAGGCGGACGGGCTCGTCATCACCGCCAGCCGGGCCGGCACCGTGGTGGCCGCCGGCGCGCAGCGCGACGAGGTGGCCCTGCGCCGGGCCGCGGCCGCCTTCGCCGAGCGCGCGACGCTCGCGCAGGTGCCCGAGGAAGAGGTCGTCGCCGTGCTGCGCGAGGCCTTCCGGATGCTCCGCAGCTAGCCCCGACGTGCCGGTTTTGGCGTATGGCCGTCCGACCCGTATGCTTTCCGAGTCCTCGACGGATCCGAGCCCTGCTGGCTGGGCGCGGGGGTTCGGCGAGAGCCGGTCCCCATCGTCTAGCGGCCTAGGACCCCGCCCTTTCACGGCGGTAGCACGGGTTCGAATCCCGTTGGGGATACGCAAGAAAAGGCCTACACCAAGGCCCCGTAGCGCAGTTGGTTAGCGCGCCGCCCTGTCACGGCGGAGGTCGCGGGTTCGAGTCCCGTCGGGGTCGCTTCGCATGAGAGGCGCCGCTCGAGAGAGCGGCGCCTCTCGCGTTGTCCCATCCCCTCGGCCCCCGCCCGCCGTGCATCACCCGCGCAGCCGTGGGTACATGGAGGCATGACCTCCCAGCCCGGCCCCGCCCATCTGCCCGACGTCGCCTCGCCCACCCCATCGGGTGGCTCGCCGCTCGTGCGGCTCGTCCACGCGGTCGAGGGCTGGCGCGCCGCCGACACCCTTGCCCACGTCCTGGCGCGAGTGAGCTGGCCGGTGACGGGCGCCCGGCCGCTGCGCGAGCTGCTGCAGGGCAGGGGCACGGGTCACGCCGTCCACCCGCCGATGACCGACCTGCCCGTCGGGCTGTGGACCTCCACGGTCGTGCTGGACCTGATCGGGGGCGAGGACTCCCGCGAGGCGGCGCGCCGGCTGCTCGGCCTTGGGCTGCTCACGGCGGTGCCCACCGCCGCCACCGGTTTCGCGGAGTGGCACGAGACGGCAAACCCGGAGCGCCGGGTCGGCGTGGCCCACGCCCTGCTCAACACGGCCGCCCTCGCGCTGCTCAGCACCTCGTACGCCGCCCGCTCCCGCGACCGGCACCGGACCGGCATGGTGACCGCGCTGGCCGGCATGGGCGTCGCCACCGCCTCCGCCTACCTCGGCGGCCACCTGGCGACGGCACGCAAGGTGGGCACCCGCGACACCGCCTTCGAGCTCGACGGGGTGGGACCCGTCCTGTCGCGCCCGGCGCCAGCGCCCGCGCCGGGCGCCGCGTCGCGCAGCGACGACCCGGTCACCGACTGAGCGCGCCTCCGAAGGCGACCGGGCAGGGCCGGTATGCCGCGTGCGCATGGCGCGCACGCGGCATACCCGCTGCTAGTGGCTCACCTCGATGGCGATCTTGCCCCGGACGTGACCGCCCTGGCTGAGCCGGAAGGCCTCGGCTGCTTCCTCGAGCGGGAACACCTGCGCAACCGGCACGGTGAGCAGGCCCCTGTCGGCGAGGTCCGCGAGCGCCTGGAGGTCAGCGGCGTTGGGGCGCACCCAGGCGTAGAGGCCCCCCTTCTCCGCCACCTCGGCCTCGACGATCGACCCGTGCCGACCGTCCTCCCTGAGCACGGCGAGGGTGGCGTCCAGCACACCCCCCACGAAGTCGACGACGACGTCGACACCGTCGGGGGCCAGCTCGCGCACCCGCTCGGCGAGGCCGTCGCCGTAGGCCACCGGCTCGGCGCCGAGCTCGCGGAGCATCTCGTGGTTGGCCTCGGAGGCGGTGCCGATGACGCGGGCGCCGGTGGCGTTGGCGATCTGGACCGCGAGCGACCCCACCCCGCCCGCGGCCGCGTGGACCAGCACGGTGTCGTCGCGGGACAGGCCGAGGCGGCTGAGCAGCTGGTAGGCGGACAGCCCGGCCAGCGGCAGGCCCGCGGCCTGGTGCCAGTCGAGGGCCTTGGGCTTGCGGGCGACCGCGCGCACCGGCACGGTCACGAGCTCGGCGAAGGTGCCGCCGTGCACCCAGTCCTTGCGGGCGTAGGCGATGACCTCGTCGCCCGGCTTGAACTCCGGGGTGTCGAGGCCGACCCGCTCGACGACGCCGGAGACGTCCCAACCCGGGATGACGGGAAAGGTGACGTTCATCAGCGCGTCGAGCCCGCCCGCCGCGACCTTCCAGTCGACGGGGTTGACCGCGGCGCTGCGCACGCGGATGAGCACCTCCGCCGGGCCGACCCTCGGCTCGGGGAGGTCGGAGAGGGTCAGGTTGTCGGGGTCGCCGTAGTGGTCGTAGGAGATGGCACGCATGGTGGGGCCAACCTGCGCCGGCGGGCTCACTATTCCGCGGCCGCACACCGGCGCACACCCTGCCCACGCCGCCGGCGCACCGCTGACCGGGCCGCTGGCCGCGCCGCCCCACTCAGCAGAAGTTGCTGCCGCAGGGGCATGGAGCAACCTGGGCCCCCGGCAGCAACCGCTGCTAGCAGAGGTTGCTGCAGTGGTCAGCGGTAGGGGGAGAAGTCGGGCTTGCGCTTCTCCGCGAAGGCGGTCGCCCCCTCCATGCCCTCCTCCGACTTCACGAAGAAGTCGAGGCCGTCGAAGGCGACGTTGCCGATGCCGTTGATGTGGTCGGTGTCGGCATTGAACGAGTGCTTCAGGAAGCGCAGGGCCGTCGGGGAGTACGACGCGATCTTCCGGGCGTACTCCCGGGCCTTGTCCATCAGCTGTTCCGGCGGCACCACGTCGTTGACGAGGTTCCAGCGCTCGGCGGTGTGGGCGTCGTAGAGGTCCAGCAGGAACCAGATCTGGCGGGCCCGCTTCTCCCCCACCACCCGGGCGAGGTAGGTGGAGCCGAATCCCGCGTCGAACGACCCGACCCGCGGGCCGGCCTGGCCGAAGCGGGCGGTCTCCGAGGCGATCGACAGGTCGCAGATGACGTGCAGCACGTGCCCGCCGCCGACCGCGACGCCGTTGACCGCGGCGATGACCGGCTTGGGGATCTCACGCATGATCCGGTGCAGGCCCTGGATGTCGAACATCCCCCACTCGGTCTCACCGTAGCTGCCCGTCTCGGCCCGCTCCTTGACGTCACCGCCTGCGCAGAACGCCTTCTCACCGGCGCCGGTGAGGATCACGGCTGCCACCTGCTTGTCGGCCCACGCGTGCTTGAACGCCGAGATGAGCTCGTCGACGGTGCGTCCGCGGAAGGAGTTCATCCGGTCGGGCCGGTTGATCGTGATGACCGCGAACGCGTCCTCCTCCACGGCATACGTGAGGTCGGTGTAGTCCTCCGGGCGGATCATGCACGGCTCCTTGGTCGATGGGTGGGTGGGTCGGGTGGTTCGGGTGACGGGTCAGTCGACCTGGACGACGACGGCCTGGCCGAGGCCGACGCCGATGCACGCGGCCGCCACGCCGACACCGCCGCCGCGACGGCGCAGCTCGCGGCACAGGTCGACGAGCACGCGGGGCGCCGAGGCGCCGAGGGGGTGGCCGATGGCGATGGCCCCGCCGTTGACGTTGACGATCTCGCGGTCGACCTGCGGCAGGTGGTGCAGCGTCGAGAGCACCATCGCGGCGAAGGCCTCGTTGATCTCCCAGAGGTCGACGTCCTCGATGCGGCGCCCGGCGCGCTGCAGGGCCTGCTCGATGGCCGGCACGGGGGCGACGCTGAACCGGTCGGGCTCGACCGCCACGGTGCGCGAGGCGACGATGCGGCCGAGCGGTTGCACGCCGAGGCGCTCGGCCACCGCGGCGGTGCCGACGAGCGCCGCGAGGGCGCCGTCGTTGATCGGGCTCGAGTTGGCGGCGGTCACGGTGCCGTCGCGGGTGAAGGCAGGCTTGAGGGCGGCCAGCGACTCCATGGTCGACTCCGGCCGCAGCGACTCGTCGCGCTTGACCCCCTCGACCTCCATGACGAAGCCGTCGTGCTTGCCGGCGTCGTAGGCCGCGGCGACCCGCTGGTGGGAGCGCACCGCCCAGGCGTCCTGCTCCTCGCGGCCGATGCCGAGCTCGGCGGCGACCCGCTCGGCGCAGGCGCCGAGGGAGTCGGTCCAGTGAGCGGGGAACTTCGGGTTGGTCATGCGCCACCCCACGGTGGTCTGGTGCAGCTGCATCGAGCGCGGCAGTCCCTCGTCGGGCTTGGGCAGCACGTAGGGCGCACGGCTCATGCCCTCCACGCCGCCGGCGATGACGAGGTCGGCGTCTCCGGTCGCGACCGCGCGGGAGGCCTGCACCACGGCCTCGCCGCCAGAGGCGCACAGCCGGTTGACGGTGACGCCCGGGACGCTCACCGGCAGTCCGGCGAGGAGGGCGGCCATCCGGGCGACGTTGCGGTTCTCCTCGCCCGCGCCGTTGGTGTTGCCGTAGTAGACGTCCTCGACCTCGGCGGGGTCGAGGCCCGGGTGCCGCGCCACAAGCTCGGCGATGGGCAGGGCGGCGAGGTCGTCGGTGCGGATGTGCGACAGCCCGCCTCGGTTGCGACCGAACGGGGTGCGGACGGCATCGATGACGTGGGCCTCGCGTAGCTCGCTCATATGTCGCAATCTTGACGGTCGTAACAGACAAATGGCAAGGTCGCGCCCGTGAGCACCCCTGAGAGCATGCCGGTCGCCCTGGTCACCGGGGCCGGACGCGGCATCGGCCGCGCGGTGGCGGTGGCGCTCAGCGAGGCAGGACACCGGGTGGCGCTCACCTCCCGCAGCCGGGACGAGCTCGAGGCCACGGCCGCGGCCTGCGGGGGCCCCACCCTGGTGCACCCGTGCGACATCACCGACGGCGCCGCCGTCGAGGCGCTGTATGCCGCGGTCGAGGCCGCGTGGGGGCCGGTCGAGGTGCTGGTGGCCAACGCGGGGGCCGGTGTCTCGGCCCCGGTGGCGAAGACCACCGACGAGCAGTGGCAGCGCATGCTCGACGTCAACCTCACGGCACCGTTCCGCTGCCTGCGCCGGGCGGTCCCCTCGATGGTCGAACGGGGCAGGGGACGGGTCGTCGTGCTCGCCTCCGTGGCCTCGAAGATGGGCGAGCCCTACATCTCGGCCTACACCGCGAGCAAGCACGGCGTGCTCGGCCTCGTGCGCTCGGCCGCGGCCGAGCTGGCCCGCACCGGCGTCACCGTCAACGCGGTCTGCCCCGGTTACGTCGACACCCCGATGACGGACGCGACCGTCGAGGGCATCGTCGCCAAGACCGGCCGCAGCACGCAGGAGGCGCGGGCGATCCTCGAGGCCAAGCAGCCGATCGGCCGGCTCATCACGCCCGAGGAGGTCGCGGAGGCGGTGATGGCCTGCGTCCGCAACGGCGGCATCACCGGCCAGGGCATCAACGTCGACGGCGGCGCACTGCAGTCCTGAGCGGCAGCGCGGGGGTCGCCCGCGACGCCCGCGACGCCTGCGACGCCCGCCACGTCCGCCGCACGGCATACCGTCGGCAACCGACGGACACCCACCCACGAGAGGACCCACGATGGCCCTGCAGCGCGTCAACCCCCCGGAGCTCGGTCGCCCGAGCGGCTTCAGCCACGCGGTCGTGGGCGAGGGCCGCACCGTCTTCCTCGCCGGGCAGACGGCCCTCGACGCCTCGGGCGCCATCGTGGGCGAGGGGGTCGTGGAGCAGTTCGAGCAGGCGCTGGGCAACCTCCTGGCGGCGCTGCGAGCAGCGGGCGGCGAGCCGGGGCACCTCGCCAGCCTGACCGTCTACATCGTCGACATGGACGGCTACCGCGCCCACGCCGCCGAGATCGGGCAGGTGTGGAAGCGCCTGGTGGGTCGCGACTACCCGGCAATGGCCGGCATCGGCGTCTCGCGCCTCTGGGACGCCGAGGCGCTCGTCGAGGTGCAGGGCTTCGCGGTCCTCCCCTGACCACCCTCCCTCCCGCACGGCACCACGGACTGTTCGCATTTCGTTGTGTCGTTCTCTAGACGAACGACACAAAGACGCCATATGGTCTGGGGCCACTGAGCGGCCGACGGCCGCGCCCAAGGGAGGGATGGCCATGACGCCGCGACGCACCACTCGACTCACGCTCGCACTCGCGCTCGGCTCCACGCTCGGTGTTGCCGCCTGCGGTGGCGGGACGCTCGGAACCTCGTCGTCGGAGGAGTCCGCCGGCCCGGTGAAGATCGGCCTGCTGGTGCCGCAGTCCGGCGTCTACAAGTCGCTCGGCGACGACATGAAGGCCGGCTTCGAGGTCTACGTCAAGGAGAAGGGCAACAAGCTCGGCGGCAAGGAGGTGCAGGTCGTCACGGCCGACGAGGGCGAGACCGCCGACAGCGGCAAGGCCGCCGCCGACAAGCTCGTCAAGCAGGACAAGGCCACGGTCGTCACCGGCGTCGTCAGCTCGGCGACCATGAACGGCATCGTCGACCTCTTCGAGACCTCCCAGATCCCGCTCGTCGGCTCCAACGCGTCGCCGACCACCCTGACCGGCAAGAAGTTCGTCTGGCGCACCTCCTACGTCAACGACGAGCCCGGCAAGGCGCTCGGCGCCTATGTCGCCAAGCAGGAGAAGGGCCCGGTCTACCTGCTCGCCGCCGACTACCAGGCCGGCAAGGACGAGACCGGTGGCTTCAAGGAGACCTTCGAGCCCGCCGGCGGCAAGGTCGCCGACGAGGTCTACACGCCGTTCCCCGGCACCAAGAACTTCCAGCCGTTCCTGGCCAACCTCCAGAAGTCCGGCGCGAAGTCCGTCTTCACCTTCTACGCCGGTGGCGCGGCCGTGGACTTCGTGAAGCAGTACGACCAGTTCGGCCTCGCCGGCAAGGTCACCCACTAC
Organism: Knoellia sp. p5-6-4; assembly: GCF_029222705.1. NCBI lineage: Bacteria > Bacillati > Actinomycetota > Actinomycetes > Micrococcales > Intrasporangiaceae > Knoellia > Knoellia sp. p5-6-4. Next base: position 2,131,778 of record NZ_JARGZF010000001.1, on the reverse strand, counting down.
TCGGCCGGCTTCCTCACCGAGGGCGGCGTCCTGACCGCCCAGGGCAAGGCCGCCCTCGGCACGAAGACGGCGATGAACTACTCGGCCGACCTCGACAACGAGGTCAACAAGAAGTTCGTCGAGGCCTACGTCGCCGCCACCGGCAAGCAGCCGACGACCTACGCGATGGCCTCCTACGACGCCGCCCGCGTCATCGACATGGCCATCGAGAAGGCCGGCAAGACCGACTCGAAGTCGATCAACGACGCGATCGGCCAGCTCGGTGACATCGAGAGCCCGCGCGGCACCTGGTCGTTCAACGACAACGGCACCCCGAAGCAGATGTGGTACCTGCGCGAGGTCAAGGAGCAGGACGGCAAGCTCGCCAACGTCGTCATCGAGGAGCTCGGCGAGCTCGGCTGAGGCCGGTCCCCCGAGCAACAGACAACCGCACCACCAGACATCCGCACCAACAGACAAGGGCTGGACCTGTGCTCGACTGGTTCGACACCAACCTCGTCAGCATGGTCGACGGAGTGGCCTACGGCTTGCTGCTGTTCACGCTCGCCGTGGGCCTCTCCCTCGTCTTCGGGATGATGGACGTCCTCAACCTCGCGCACGGGTCGCTCTACCTCGTGGGGGCGTTCGCGGCCTACGCGCTCTCCGACGGCAGCTGGATGGGCTTCGCGCTCGCCATCGCCGTCGGCGTCACGGCGGGGGTGCTCGGCGGCGCGCTGCTCGCGGCAATGACGGCGCCGCTGTCGACCCGTGGGCACCTCGACCAGGCGGCGCTCACCCTCGGCGTCTCGCTCATCGCCGCCGAGGTGATGGTGATGATCTTCGGCGCCGAGGTCGTCCCCACCCAGCCGCCGGACGCCCTCGCCGGCTCGGCCACGATCCTCGGCCACCGCTACCCCGTCTACCGGCTCGTCTTCATCGCCGTCGCCGGGCTGCTGGCCACGGCGGTCTACCTCGCCTTCGAGCGGTCCTCGCTCGGCGCGCTGGTGCGGGCCACGGTCGCCGACCGCGACATGGTGCGGACGATGGGCATCGACACCCGGCTCGTGCTCTTCGGCGTCTTCGCCTTCGGGGCCGCACTCGCCGCCCTCGGAGGCACCTTGGGCGCACCGATCCTGGCACCGGGTCCAGGGGTCGACGAGAACGTGCTCGTCCTGTCCCTGGTCGTGATCGTCATCGGCGGACTCGGCTCGGTGAAGGGCGCGCTGCTCGGGGCGCTGGTCATCGGGCAGGTGCAGACCCTCGGCGTCGCACTGCTCCCGACCTACGCGCCGTTCCTGCTCTTCGGCGCCATGCTCGTCGTGCTCGCCTGGCGCCCGCAGGGGCTTGCCTCCCTGGTGGGCCGGTCATGAGGGCGCGGATCGGTTACGTCGCGGTGGTGCTCGCGCTCCTCACCGTGCCGTGGGTGATGGGGCCGTATGCCGTGGCGACCGTGTCGAAGATCCTCGTCTTCGCGGTGCTGGCCATGAGCGTCAACCTCCTGACGGGGGTGACCGGCCTGCCGACCCTGGGCCAGTCGGCCTACTTCGGCGTGGGCGCGTATGCCGGTGCGTTGACGGCGATCCACCTCACCGACCTCGGGCCGGTCCAGGTCGTCGTGGCCGTGCTGGCGGGTGCGGCCGCAGCGCTGCTGACCGGCCCCGTTGCCGTGCGCGCCCGGGGCGTGCCGTTCCTCATGATCACGCTCGCGATCGGTGAGATCGCCTACAGCGCCGCCGGCCGGCTCGACTCGGTGACGCACGGCACCGACGGCCTGTCCGGCATACCTCCCCTGGTCGCGGCGCCGGGCCTGGCTCCGACGGTGAACGAGGGCCTGGTCTTCTACTACGTGCTCGCGGTGTTCCTGCTGCTCTACGGCGCGATCGCGCTGCTGCTGCGCTCCCCGTTCGGGCTCACGCTGCGGGGCCTGCGCGACAACGAGGCGCGACTCAAGGCGGTCGGCTACCACTCGACCGGTCACGCCCTGACGGCCTACGTCATCGCGGGCGGCGTCGCCGGCGCAGCCGGATCGCTGTGGGCCTCCGCGCAGCGCTTCGTCGCGCCGGGCGACCTCGGCTTCGAGGTGGCCGCGCTGGCGCTGCTGGCCGTGATCGTCGGCGGGGTCGGCTCCATGTGGGGCGCCTGCCTCGGCGCGGCGGTCGTGATCATCGCGCGCGACTACATCGGCGGCAACCTCGACGGCCACGGACCGCTGCTGCTCGGCGCGCTCTTCGTCGTCGCGGTCTACCTGCTGCCGCGCGGCATCTCCGGCGGGGTGCGGCAGTTCAAGCGACCGGCGCGGGAGCAGGAGGTGGCGGCATGAGCACCGCGGCGGCCCTCGAGCTCGACGGGATCACGAAGCACTACGGCAGCCTGCGAGCCGTCGAGGGCGTGAGCCTGGCGGTGCAGAGCGGCACCCGCCACGCCGTGATCGGGCCCAACGGCGCGGGCAAGTCGACGCTCTTCGCGCTCATCGCCGGCACCCTGCCCGCCACCGGGGGTCACGTGGTGCTTCACGGCGAGGACGTCACGTCGATGTCGGAGCACCGGCGAGCCATGGCCGGCCTGGTGCGCACCTTCCAGCACTCCTCCCTCTTCCTCACGTGCACCGCCCTCGAGAACGTCGCGATGGCGGTGCAGCGGCAGCAGGGCGCGCACAGGTCGATGCTGCGGCCGCTGCGACGACGATCGGCCGTGCTCGACCGGTCGCACGAGCTGCTCTCCTCCATCGGGCTCGACGACCGCAGCAGCGCCCCGGCCGGTTCGCTGTCGCACGGCGAGCGCCGCCAGCTGGAGGTGGCCGTGGCGCTCGGGGCAGAGCCGTCGGTGCTGCTGCTCGACGAACCCGCCGCAGGCATGTCGGCGGCGGAGACCGCGCGGTTCAAGCAGATGGTGCTCGACCTGCCGCGCGACATCACCGTGATGCTCGTCGAGCACGACCTCGACCTCGTCTTCGGCCTCGCCGAGACCGTCACCGTCATGCACCTCGGGCAGCACCTCCTCACCGGATCGCCTGCCGAGGTGAGGGCGAGCGAGGAGGTCCAGCGGGCCTACCTCGGCGCCGAGGACACCAGCGACCTGTTCCCCCAGGAGGCACGATGACCGCCATGCTGCAGGTCCGCGGCCTCGAGTCCGGCTACGACGGCAGCCGGGTGCTCGCCGGTGTCGACCTCGACGTCGCCCACGGCCAGGTGGTCGCACTGCTCGGCCGCAACGGCGTGGGCAAGTCGACCCTGGTCAACACGGTGATGGGGCTGGTGCGCGCGTCCCGCGGGTCGGTGGTCATCGACGGGCACGAGATGGCAGCCAAGCGTCCCGACGCGATCGCCCGGCTCGGCGTGGGGTTCGTGCCGCAGGGCCGCCGGGTCTTCGCGCCGCTCACCGTGGCCGAGCACCTGGCGGTGGCCGAGAAGGCGGGCCGGAAGGGCGACTGGGACCGCGCGCGGGTCCTCGACCTGCTCCCCCGGCTCGGGGAGCGCCTCGGCAACCGCGGCGACCAGCTCTCGGGTGGCGAGCAGCAGATGCTGGCCATCGCCCGGGCCCTGCTCATCAACCCGCGACTGATGCTCCTCGACGAGCCCTCCGACGGTCTCGCACCGGCGGTCGTGCACCAGGTGGGTGAGGTCGTGCACGAGCTCTGCCGGACCGGCATGTCGGTGGTGCTGGTCGAGCAGGACCTGCGGCTTGCCTTCTCCGTGGCCGACCGGGTCGTCGTGCTCGAGAAGGGCTCGGTGCGGCTCGACACGACCCTCGAGGACTTCCGGTCCGACCCGGCTCGGGCGCGCAGCCTCCTCGGCGTCTAGCCCGACCCCTCACCGGGACCCGGTCCAGGTGTCGATCCCTCACGGCAGCGGCCCGGGTCCGGTCGAGGGCGATGACCTGCACCGGTGATCCGCAGGGTTCCCCGGGAAGTGGTGCCGACCGGCACACCTCGCACCGTGACCGACGACCTCCTGCGCCAGAACGCGGTCGCGCTCCCGCCGTTCTGGGTCATCGCGAGCGCTGTAGCGCGCGGCAATACCCCGAACCGGGAAGGTCAGGACGTGCGGACGGCCTCGACGAAGCGGTGCGCGGGCGTCTCGAGACGGCGCTGCAGCGCGAAGAACAGGTCGGCGGCCGTCGCGCCCGACCACTGGCGCGGCAGCAGCTCGGGCGCCAGGCCCGGGTCGAGGTAGGGCAGCCGCCGCCAGGCGGTGAGCACCCGCACGTAGTCGGCGAACGCCTCGCCCTCGTCGTCGCGGTTGCGCCTCGCCCTCCACCCGGCCAGCACCGGCTCGAACACGTCGAGGAACTCCCGGTAGAGCGCGTCGAGGCTCTCGAGGTCCCACCACTTGGCCACCTCGTCCTCCACACCGCCGAACCCGAGGTAGTCGGCGCGGAACAGGTCGACGTAGTCGGCCAGCCCCTGTCGCTCCAGCACGTCACGCGTCTCGGCCTCGAGGTGCCCGGGGGCCACCCACACGCCGGGGCCGACGGTGCCGAAGCCCAGCCAGGTCAGCCGCGAGCGCAGCATGTGGCGCTTCTGCCGCTCCGACTCCGGCACGCTGAACACCGCCAGCACCCAGCCGTCACGCAGGCTGGCGCGGGCGCGGTCGAAGATGCGCCGGTCCCCCTCGTCGAGGATCTCGCGCGCCCGTGACGACAGCGCGTAACCCGCCCTGCCGTCGACCCGCTCGGCCTCGAGGATGCCGCGGCGCTTGAGCCGCGAGATCGACGAGCGCACCGCCGGCTCGTCGACACCGAGGCGGTCGAGCAGCCGGATGAGTGCGCTGATGCTCAGCCAGCCGCCCATCTCGCGCGCATACAGGCCGTAGATCGTCACGATGAGCGCCCGTGGACGCGTCTCGGCGGGCGCCGTGGTGAGGTCCTCGGCGAGGTCGGAGTCGGGCACGGCAGGACACTACCCGCCCGCACGGAGGCAGGGAGGCCCGCCGGCGATTTATGCAGCACTCTTGACTGTCGTCACTCCTAGAACATACTTGTGCACCGGAGGAAGCGCCGACAAGGACGTCGCGCGCTCGACAGTGAGAGGCCCTGGATGCGACTCAGCCCGTCCGCCCACGTCGACACGTTCTGCCGCGACAACCTGCCGCCGCAGGAGCAGTGGCCGGTGCTGCGCTTCGACGTGCCGGAGGTGCAGTACCCCGAGCGCCTCAACTGCGCCGTCGAGCTGCTCGACGCCATGGTCGAGCGGCTCGGCCCCGACCGCCCCTGCCTCCTCGCCCCGGACGGGACGCGCTGGACCTACGGCGACCTGCTCGAGCGGGCCAACCGCATCGCCCACGTCCTCGTCGAGGACCTCGGCCTGGTGCCGGGCAACCGCGTGCTGCTGCGCGGCCCCAACAACCCGGGCCTGGTCGCCAGCTGGTTCGGGGTGCTCAAGGCCGGCGGGGTGGTCGTCCCCACCATGCCGATGCTGCGAGCCGGTGAGCTCTCCACCATCGGCTCGATCGGGCAGTTCCAGCTCGCCCTCTGCGACAGCCGCTTCACCGATGACCTCGAGGCAGCCCACACCCCCGACCTGCGCACCGTGACCTACGGCGCCACCGGTGACGGCGGCGAGCTCGACGCCCTCGCCTCGGACAAGCCGAGCGACTTCACCAACGTCGACACCGCTGCCGACGACGTCTCCATGCTGGCGTTCACCTCGGGCACCACCGGCCGCCCCAAGGCGACCATGCACTTCCACCGCGACGTGCTCGCCAACGCCGACACCTTCTCCCACTACGTGCTCCGCCCTGAGGCCGACGACGTCTTCACCGGAACCCCACCGATCGCGTTCACCTTCGGCCTCGGCGGGCTGGTCGTCTTCCCGATGCGGGTCGGCGCTGCCACCCTGCTGGTCGAGCGTGCCACCCCCGACCAGCTCGCCGAGCTGATCGAGCAGCACGGGGTGACGGTCTGCTTCACCGCCCCCACGGCATACAAGGCCATGATCGCCAGCGGCAACGCGAGCCGGCTGGCCTCCCTGCGCCGCGCCGTCTCGGCCGGCGAGCACCTCCCCCGCGCCACCTGGGAGGCATTCCGCGAGGCCACGGGCGTCAGACTCATCGACGGCATCGGCTCCACCGAGATGCTGCACATCTTCATCTCCGCCGCAGACGACGAGATCCGCCCCGGCGCCACCGGCAAGCCGGTGCCCGGCTACGTCGCGAAGGTCGTCGACCTCGACGGCAACGAGGCGCCCGACGGCGAGCCCGGTCGCCTGGCAGTGCAGGGCCCGACGGGCTGCCGCTACCTCGCCGACGACCGCCAGCTCGTCTACGTCCAGGACGGCTGGAACGTCACCGGCGACACCTTCGTCCGCGACGAGGACGGCTACTTCTGGTACCAGGCCCGCAGCGACGACATGATCATCTCCTCCGGCTACAACATCTCGGCGCCCGAGGTCGAGGAGGCGCTGATGTCGCGCGACGACGTCATGGAGTGCGCGGTGGTCGCCTCCCCCGACGAGGCGCGCGGCCACGTCGTCAAGGCCTTCGTGGTGCCTGCAGGAGGGCTGGAGACGCTCCCCGACGAGGCCTCGCGGGCCGCCCGCGCCAAGGAGCTGCAGGACCACGTGAAGTCGGTGATCGCGCCCTACAAGTACCCGCGCGTCATCGAGTTCGTCGACACCCTGCCTCGCACCTCCTCGGGCAAGCTGCAGCGGTTCAAGCTGCGCCAGCTCGAGCACCAGAAGGCCGGCGAGCCGGCACTGTGACGCCGCCCGCGACCCAGCCGTCGATCCGCGTCGAGCGGACGGTGGAGTGGCCGGACACCGACGCCGCCGGCCACTACCACCACTCCAGTGTCATCCGCTGGGTCGAGGCCGCCGAGTCCGAGCTGCACCTCGCCCTCGGCCTGCCCGAGCTGTTCGGCCACGTGCCGCGCGTGCACTACGAGGTCGACTACCTCGAGCGCCTGTGGTTCCGCGACCAGGTGGTGGTGGAGCTGCGCATCGCGGAGGTCGGGCGCACCTCGCTCACCTACGACTTCGAGGTATGCCGCGGCGAGACGCCCGCTGCCCGCGGACGCCTCGTGTGCGTGCGGTCCGACCCGGCCGGCGAGGGCGCCCAGCCGTGGCCGGACGACGTGGCTGCCATCCTGCGCGGCGAGGCGCCAGCCGCCGTCAGAGGGGCATGAACCGCCCGCCGTTGACGTCGAGCACGACGCCGGTGATGTAGGACGCCTCGTCGGAGGCCAGGAAGAGCGTGGGGTCGACGATCTCGCGCAGCTCGGGGAACCGGCTGAGGGGAATGGCGCTGAGCACCTCGTCGCGCTCTGCGGCGGGCATCTCGTCGTACATCTTCTGCAGCCTGCCGGTGAGGAACAGTCCGGGTGCCACGGCGTTGACCCGGATCCCGCGCGGGCCGACCTCGCGGGCCAGCCGGCGGGTGAGGCCGAGCACGGCGGCCTTCGACGCGGCATACGGCACCCCCGTCACCGGCGAGGGCTGGCGGCCACCGATCGAGGAGACGGTGACGACCGCGCCGCCCCCGCCCATCTGAGCGACGGCTGCCTGGGCGCAGTAGAAGGTGCCCTTGACGTTGACGTCGACGACCAGGTCGACGTCCTCGGGGGCGATGTCCTCCACCGCCCTGGGCGTGCCCAGCGACCCGCCGGCCAGGGTCACCAGCACGTCGAGACCACCGAGGTCGTCGCGGACCTGCGCCATGACGTCGGCGACGGCGCGCTGGTCGCGCACGTCCACGGCATACCCCTTGGCGCCGGCGCCCCCGGCTCCGGAGGTGCCGGTCGACAGGGCGGCGGCGGTCGCGTCGCAGGCGGCCTGGTCGAGGTCGACCACGGCCACCGCGGCCCCCTGCGCGGCGAAGCCCTCGCAGACCGCCCGGCCGATGCCGCCGGAGCCGCCCGTGACGACGGCGACCCTCCCAGCAAAACGGTCGGCGAAACGGTCCTGGCGCTGGCTCATCTTCATACCGTTCTGTTGACGATCGTTTCCAGCGCAACATACTCTGGCGGTCGACCACTGGACAACAGGAGTGCCTGTGAAGATCGCTGTGATCGGCGGCGGCCCGGGGGGCCTGTACTTCTCCGCCCTCGCCAAGCAGCTCGGCCCGCACCACGAGATCACCGTCTGGGAGCGCAACGCGCCCGACGACACGTTCGGCTTCGGCGTGGTGTTCTCCGACGAGACCCTCGGCGGCATCGAGCACGCCGACCCGGCGGTCTACGCCGCGATGCAGCGCGAGTTCGCCCGCTGGGACGACATCGACGTCCACTACCGCGGCGAGGTCTTCACCAGCGGCGGGCACGGGTTCGCCGCGATGAGCCGCAAGCGGCTGCTCGAGATCCTCCAGGAGCGCTGCCGCGACCTCGGGGTGACGATGCACTTCCTCACCGAGGCGCCCGACGTCGAGGAGCTCGCGCGCACCCACGACCTGGTGCTCGCCTCCGACGGCCTGAACTCGGCGGTCCGACGTCGCTACGAGGAGACCTTCCGCCCCACGCTCGACGTGCGGAAGTGCAAGTACATGTGGCTCGGCACCTCGAAGGTGTTCGACGCCTTCACGTTCCACATCCTCGACACCCCGCACGGCGTCATGCAGGTGCACGGCTACCCCTTCGACGACCAGGGCTCGACGTTCATCCTCGAGATGCACGAGGACGTCTGGCGCGCAGCGGGGTTCGACGCCTTCGCCGACCGCGAGTGGCGCCCCGGCGACTCCGACGAGAAGTCGATCGAGAAGGTCAAGGACCTCTGCGCCGACATCCTCGACGGCCACGACGTGATGGCCAACAACTCGCGCTGGATCTCCTTCACCACGATCCGCAACGAGAGCTGGCGGCACGACAACGTCGTCATCCTCGGCGACGCCGCCCACACCGCGCACTTCTCCATCGGGTCGGGCACCAAGCTCGCGATGGAGGACGCCCTCGCGCTCGCCGCGTGCCTGCACGAGCACGACACCCTCGACGAGGCGCTCACCGCCTACGAGGCGGAGCGCAAGCCGGTGGTCCAGTCCACCCAGCGCGCCGCCCAGGCCAGCCTCGAGTGGTTCGAGAACCTCGGGCAGTACACCCACCAGGAGCCGGCCCAGTTCGCGTTCAACATCATGACGCGCAGCCGCCGGGTCACCCACGACAACCTCAAGGTGCGCGACCCCGAGTTCGTCGCCGGCATCGACGACTGGTTCGCCGGGCAGGTCGAGGGCGGCCGGCCCGGCGCGCCCCCGATGTTCCAGCCGTTCCGGCTCGGCGACCTCGAGATCGCCAACCGGGTCGTCGTCTCCCCCATGGACATGTACGTCGCGAAGGGCGACGGCATGCCCACGGACTTCCACTTCGCCCACCTCGGCGGCAAGGCGCTCGGCGGCGCGGGCCTGGTCATGACCGAGATGGTCTGCGTCTCGGAGCAGGGACGGATCACCCCGGGCTGCACGGGCATCTGGGACGACGCGCAGGAGCAGGCCTGGGCGCGCATCGTCGACTTCGTGCACCGCGACACCCCCGCCAAGCTCGGCCTGCAGCTCGGCCACTCGGGCCGCAAGGGATCGACCAAGCTCATGTGGGAGGGCATGGACCAGCCCCTTGAGGAGGGCAACTGGGAGGTCATCTCCTGCTCGCCGCTGGCCTACCAGCCGGGCGTCAACCAGGTGCCCCGGGAGATGACCCACGCCGACATGGCCGAGGTCAAGGCGCAGTTCGTCGACGCCGCGCGTCGGGGGGCCGACGCCGGCTTCGACCTCCTCGAGCTGCACTGCGCCCACGGCTACCTGCTGTCGTCGTTCATCTCGCCGCTGACCAACCAGCGCGACGACGAGTACGGCGGCAGCCTCGAGAACCGGCTCCGCTACCCGCTCGAGGTCTTCCGGGCGATGCGCGCGGCCTGGCCGGCCGAGCGACCCATGACGGCCCGTATCTCCGCCACCGACTGGGTCGAGGGCGGCATCGAGGTCGACGACGCCGTGCAGATCGCTCAGGCGTTCAAGGACGCCGGCGCCGCGGCCATCGACGTCTCCACCGGCCAGGTCACGCCCGACGAGGCGCCCGCGTTCGGCCGGTCGTACCAGACCCCCTTCGCCGACGCGATCCGCAACCGGGTCGGCATCCCCACGATCGCGGTCGGCATCATCTCGTCGTGGGACGACGTCAACTCGATCGTGCTGGCGGGCAGGGCCGACCTGTGTGCCGTGGGCCGCGCCCACCTCTACGACCCGAGCTGGACCCTCCACGCCGCGGTCGAGCAGGACTACGACGGCCCGGGCGCACAGTGGCCGATGCCCTGGCGCGCCGGCCGCCGCAAGCCGCAGGCCGGCCGCACCGACGGTCCCAAGCCGCGCCTGCAGCTGGTCCGCGAGGGCGCGACCGGCACCCGGCACGCCAGGTGGCGCCCGCATGACGCCTGAGCTCGGCGCCCCCGCCACGGGCCGTGACCCCCTCGCCGCCCTGTGGTCCGCCCGCAGCGTCGCCGTCATCGGCGCCAGCGACAAGACCGGCTCCCTGGGCCGGCTGCCGGTCGAGTTCCTCCAGCGCTATGGGTATGCCGGTCGCATCCTCCCGGTGCGCCCGGACGGCACTCCTGTGGCCGGGCTGCGGTCGTACGCCTCGCTGCGCGAGTGCGTCGAGGAGCAGGGCCCGGTCGACCTCGCCATGGTCATGGTGGCCGCGTCGCGGGTGCTCGCGGCCGTGCAGGACTGCGCGGCCGCCGGTGTTCCGGTCGCGGTGATCTGCACGAGCGGCTTCGCCGAGACCGGCGAGCAGGGAGCGGCCCTGCAGGACGAGGTGGTGCGCGCAGCGCGCGACGGCGGGGTGCGCCTGGTGGGGCCCAACTGCATCGGCAGCGTGGGGGTCGCCACGGGTCAGGTCACCTCCTTCTCGCCGCTGTTCTCCGGGGAGCACACCGAGCTCGTGCCCGGCGACATCGGCTTCGTGAGCCAGAGCGGTGCCCTCGGCTACGGCGCCGTCTCGCTGGCCTTCGAGCGAGGGCTCGGCCTCGGCTGGGTCGTCAACACGGGCAACGAAGCCGACGTCTCGGCGGTCGAGGTCATGCGGGCCCTGACCGTCGAGCCGGGCTGCCGGGGCCTGCTCGCCTACCTCGAGACGGTCGCGGACTTCGAGGGCCTGCGGGCCGTCGCGGCCACCGGCACCCCTGTCGCGGTGCTCAAGGCGGGGCGTTCCGACGCGGGCGCCCGCGCGGCCGCCTCGCACACCGGTGCCCTCGCGGCCGGTGACCGGGTCGTCGACGCCGCCCTGCGACAGCTCGGCATCGTGCGTGTGGACGACGTCGACGAGCTGCTCGACGTGGGTGACGCCATGACGGCCCGGCAGCGCCCCAAGGGTCGACGCGTCGCGGTGGTCACGACGTCCGGCGGCTCCGGCATCCTCGCCGCCGACGCCATCGAGGCCCATGGTCTGCAGATGGCTGAGCTGTCACCGCAGACACGGCGCGTGCTCGACGAGATCGTCCCGGCGTTCGGCTCCACCGCCAACCCGGTCGACGTCACCGCCTCGGTGATGAGCAACGCCAGCCTCTTCGACCGCACCCTCGACGTCATCGCCGACGACCCGGGCGTCGACCTCATCGTCGCGTGCTTCTGCGTCCTGACCGGCAAGGACGTCGACGACGTCGTGACGAGCCTGGCGCGCGTGGCCGAGCGGTCCGGCATACCGGTGGTCGCGGTCCGCACGGGCGCCGACCACCTGGCCCCGGACGCCGGCGCGCAGATGCGCGCGGCCGGGATCCCCTGCTACCCCACGCCCGCCCGGGCAGTCCGCGCGGCGGCGGCCCTGGTCCAGTTCTCGGCCGAGCGCCCGGCCGCGCCTGCACCAGCTCGCCTGTCCGGCGGGTCTGCCGGGTCTGCCGGGTCTGCCGCCGAGGCCGTGCCGAGCGCCGGTGCCAGCGAGCAGGAGATGAAGGAGCTGCTGGCAGCCGCAGGCATCCCCGTGCCGGGCGGCCGGGTAGCCACCTCGGCGGAGGATGCCCGCGAAGCCGTCGCAGAGGTCGGCGGCCACGCGGTGCTCAAGGCCGTCGTGCCCGGCCTGCTGCACAAGAGCGACGCCGGAGGCGTCATCGTCGGCGTGACCGCGCAGGACGCGGGCGCGGCCTGGGAGAAGGTGGCGGCGCTCGGCGGAGAGGTGCTCGTCGAGGAGCTCGTGCCCGGCGGCGTCGAGGCCCTCGTGGGTGTCTCGCCCTCACCGCTGGGTCCGGTGCTGGCCGTGGGCGTGGGCGGCGTGCTCACCGAGGTGCTCCACGACGTGGCACTGCGCGTGCTGCCGGTCGACAGGGACGACGTCGAGGCGATGGTCGACGAGACCCGGCTCGGTGCCCTGCTCTCAGGGGTGCGCGGCGCCGCTCCGGCCGACCGTGAGGCCCTGGTCGAGGCCGTGCTGCGGGTCAGCGACCTGGTCGCAGCATGGCCCGCCGGCGTCGAGCTCGACCTCAACCCCGTGACGGTGCTCGCAGCCGGTCGCGGCGTGCGCGTGCTCGACGCCGCCTACATCGCCCCAAGCGGCCCGACCGCACGCCAGGAGGCCTGACAGACATGGACATCGGCACACTCGTCACGCGCGCGGCGCAGCGCTTCGGCGACCGGGTCGCGGTGGAGGGTCCGGACGCCGACCGCACCTTCGCCGAGCTCGGCGACCGGGTCACCCGCATCGCGGGCGGCCTTCTCGCGCAGGGGCTGCGCCCCGGCGACCGGGTGCTCGACCTGCAACGCAACTCCACGGCCTACCTCGAGACCGACCTGGCCATCCGCGCGGCCGGGCTGGTCCGCGCCGCCCTCAACCACCGCCTGCACCCCAGCGACTGGGAGCGCATCGCCGCCGACTCCGGGGCCCGCGGCCTCGTCTACGACCCGGCCTTCGAGGAGCAGACCGAGGCCCTTCGCGACGACATCGACGTCGTCGTGTGCACCGGAGACGGCCCTGGGCTGTCGCTCGAGAAGCTCATCGCCGAGGCGCCGTCGGGCCGCATCCCCGCCCGGGAGCCGGACGCCCTGTGCGGTCTGCACTACTCGTCCGGCACCACCGGACACCCCAAGGGCGCCCAGCGCACCCACCGCAACTGGATGGCCTCGGTGGTCAACATGACCCACGACGTGCTGGGGGGGCCGCCCGGCGTCGACGACTGCTACGTGCACGCCGGCCCGATCACGCACACGTCTGGACTCTTCGTCCTCCCCTTCCTCGTGGCGGGAGCCCGGCAGGTCATCCAGCCGGCCTGGGACCCGGAGGAGTTCGTCGCCGCGGTCCGCGAGCGCGGCGCCACGCACACGGCGCTCGTGCCCACCATGGTGGCGCGGCTGCTCGCCTCCGGCGCGGACCGCGACGCCCTGCGTGGCCTGAAGATGCTCGGGTATGCCGGCGCGCCGATGCCGCCGGAGCAGATGCGGCAGGCCCACGAGCGGCTCACCCCCCACCTGGTGCAGTACTACGGCCTCGTCGAGGCGATCCCGCCCGTGACAGTGCTCGACGCCGCCGACCACGCGCGCGGGCTCGCCGGTGAGACCGAGCTGCTGACCTCCGCCGGCCGCCCCGCCCTCGGTGTCGAGATCGCCGTCGTCGACGAGGACGGCCGCGAGGTTCCACCCGGCGAGACCGGCGAGGTCGTCACCCGCGGCGACCACGTCATGGCCGGCTACTGGAACGCCGAGCAGCGCACCGACCTGTCGAAGTCGGTCGTCGACGGCTGGCTCCACACCGGGGACCTCGGCCGGATGAGCGCCGACGGCCACCTGTGGCTCGTCGACCGCAAGGGCGACATGATCATCAGCGGCGGCTACAACATCTACCCCCGCGAGGTCGAGGAGGTCATCGCCGAGGTGCCGTCCGTGGCCGAGGTCGCGGTCGTCGGCGTGGCCGACCAGGACTGGGGGCAGCGGGTCGTCGCGCTCGTGACCGCTCGGCCGGGCGCGACCGTCGACCCCGACACGGTGATGGCGCACTGCCGCGAGCGGATGGCGTCCTACAAGAAGCCCAAGGAGGTGCGGGTGGTGCGCGAGTTCCCGCTCAACTCCACCGGCAAGATCGCCAAGAAGGTGCTGCGCGAGCAGCTCGACGCGGAGAGCGCGGCGGGCGGCCACAGCATCGTGGAGGCGGCGCGATGAAGGGCGAGGACCCGCGCCTGCGCGCCGACTACGCCCCGGAGGACGCCGAGCACCCGGGCGAGTTCCCCTACACCCGAGGGGTTTCCGCCGAGCCCAAGCCGTGGATCATGGGGCAGTACGCCGGCTTCGGCACTCCCCGCGAGTCCAACGAGAGGTTCCGCCGCCTGCTGGATGCCGGCGTCACGGGGTTCTCGGTGGCGATGGACCTGCCGACCCAGATGGGCATCGACAGCGACGACCCGCGCGCGGCCGGCGAGGTGGGACGGGTGGGCGTGGCCATCGACAGCCTCGCCGACATCGAGGTCCTCATGGACGGCATCCCCCTCGAGAAGATCAGCCAGGTCCGCACCACCGCTAACTCGATCGGCTACGTCTGGGCGGCGCTCTTCATCGCCCTGGCCGAGAAGCGCGAGGTCTCCCCCAACGAGTTCGGGCTGTTCATCCAGAACGACGTGCTCAAGGAGTTCATCGCCCGCGGCACGCAGATCTTCCCGCCCGAGCCGTCGCTGCGCCTCGCCGTCGACTGCATCGAGTACTGCGCCGAGCACGTCCCCAACTGGACGCCCCTGGCCATGAGCGGTTACCACATCCGCGAGTCGGGGGCCTCGGCCACGCAGGAGATCGCGTTCACCTTTGCCAACGCGCGCGCCTACCTCGACGAGTGCGTGCGCCGCGGGGTGTCCGTCGACGCGGTGGCGCCGACGCTGTTCACCTTCCTCGCGATCACCACCGACGTGCTTCAGGAGGTCGCCAAGTTCCGCGCGGCCCGTCGCGTGTGGGCCCGGCTGATGCGCGACCACTACGGCGCCCGGGACCCGCGCAGCCACCAGCTGCGGATCTTCGCCTTTACCGCCGGCTCGTCGCTCACGGCGCAGCAGCCGCTCAACAACGTCGTGCGCGCCTCGGTGGAGGCGACCGCAGCCGCCCTGGCCGGCGTGCAGACGATGCACGTCTCCGCCTACGACGAGGCGCTCGGCGTGCCCACCGAGTCGGCCGCCACGCTGGCGCTGCGCACCCAGCAGGTGGTCGCCTTCGAGACCGGCCTCACCACCACCGTGGACCCCCTGGCGGGTTCGTATGCCGTGGAGCAGCTCACCGACGAGCTCGAGTCCTCGATCTGGCGGCTCCTCGAGCACATCGAGGAGCGCGGCGGCGCGCTGGCGTGCATCGAGTCCGGCGAGTTCGCCCGCGAGCTCAGCGACGCGGCATACCGGCACACCCTCGCGGTCGAGTCCGGCGAGCGGGTGGTCGTCGGCGTGAACCGCTTCCCGGCGCAGGCCGAGCCCCTCGAGGTGTTCCGCATCGATCCGGCGTCGGAGGCCGAGCAGGTGAAGGCGGTGCAGGAGGTGCGGGCGCGTCGCGACGGCGCCGCGGTCGAGGAGGCCCTCGGGAGGCTGCGCGCGGACGTGGCCGAGGGCCGCTCGATCATGCCCGCCACCGTCGAGGCGGTCAAGGCGTATGCCACCATCGGCGAGATCGTCGACGTGCTGCGTGAGGCCCACGGGCCCTGGGTGCCGAGCTCCGCCTTCTGAGACGGGCACGAACGAGCGCAGGGACGAACCCCGGGACGAGCGGCCTACAGGTCGCGGCGCGACACCAGCCCGAGTGCGAACGCCCGTTCGACGAGCTTGGCCCGCTTCTGGTTCTGCGGCAGGTCCTCGATGTGGAACTTCTGGAACAGCGTGCGCAGGTGGGTCTTGACGGCGTCGACGCTGAGGAACACCTCGGCGGCGATCTGCAGGTTGGAGGCGGGGGTCGCGTACGGGGTCTCCTGCTTGTAGGGGCGGCAGAGCGCGACGAGGATCTGGCGCTGCGTCGGCGACAGCGACGACACCGTCATCACCTCGTCCTGAACCGTGGTCAGCTGCGAGGTCCCGCCCCGCACGTCCCGGAAGCTGATCGACGTCTCACCCAGCACCAGGGTGTCGCCGTCGTGCAGGCGCCGGCGGCCGCTGACCCGCTCGCCGTTGAGGAAGGTGCCGTTGCGCGACAGACCGTCGTCGACGACCGTCCAGCTCGTCCCGACCCGGTCGAGCTGGGCGTGCAGGCGGGAGACCCTCTCGTCCCACGGGAGCCGCAGGTCGCACCCTGAGCCCCTCCCGATCGTGACCGTCGTCAGGGACTCCAGCGCGACCACGTGCAGCGAGCCCTCGCCGTCGCGGTAGAAGAGGGAGGAGCCCCGCGCCCACGCATCGGCGGGCGCCGCGCCGTCTCCGGGCACGGCGCGTGGTTCCGGACCGGTCATCACCGACCACGCTCCATCCCCCCACGATACGGCGTGGTCCATGCCCCGGGTCACGATGCGACCACTTCGAGCGGGGCGCTGTCCGCGGCACGCAGAGCGCTGCGGGCCAGGGCGACGTCGTCGGTGATGACGGCGTCGACCCCCCGCGCCGCGGCCCAGTGCAGGTCCTCGCGGCCGTTCACGGTCCAGGCCGTCACCGCGACACCGAGCCGGCGGGCGAGCCGCACGACGTCGGGGGCCAGCCGGATCGCGGCCAGGCTCAGGTGCACCTCCTGGTGTCCGGCGTCGAGCGCGTGGCGCAGGGCCGTGAGGGCGGGGGCGCGGGAACCCCCCAGCACAGCGGTGCGCACCGTGTCGTCCGAGCCGCGAAGCATGGCGAGCAGTCGCCAGTCGAAGGACGAGACGGTGACGCCGATGCCCTCCGGAGCCTCTGCGAGCGCAGCCTGCACCGCCCGCACCGTCGAGCGGGCCGAGGCGTGGTCGGCGGCGGGCTTGGCCTCCACCACCACCTGGCAGGGGCCACACCGCCCGGCGGCAGCGAGCACCTGCTCGAGGTTGGCCAGCCGGTCACCGGCCCTGGACGCGGCCCGGTGCAGCTCGCCCCAGGTGTGCGCCGCCACCTGCAGGCGGTCGCCGCCACCAGTCTGCAGCACGGAGTCGTGCGTGCAGACGAGCACGCCGTCGGCGCTCAACCGCACGTCGACCTCGACACCGTCGGCGCCGCGGGACAGCGAGGTCTCAACGGCCTTCACGGAGTTCTCGGCGCGCTGCGGACCTGCGGACCCGCGGTGGCCGAGCACGAGGACCCGCCGTTGGCGCGGCACGGACAGCGTGACCGTGGTGCGTGTGCTCATGGCAGGGACCCTTCTGTGGCGGGAGGCTGCGGCCTCGTCCCACCGACGTTCCCGGACCGCACCCTGCGCCGGTAGCCACCGCAGGGGTGGGCTGCCCCCCTCGCAGGTGGCGCCGACCACCCCCCTTGGTGGCGGGGGCCACCAAGGTGTCGAAGGGACACACCCTCGGCGCACCCGGGCCAGCCCTGGGGTGCCTACCTCGGGCCCCTGCGCCGGAGCACTCTCGAACCAGTCGGCAGGTCGCCGGCGGCGGAACGAGGAACAGGTGAGTCGCATGTCAGGTCCCGGCAGGCACGGCACGAGGACGCGGAGCTCGATCTCCACGGTGATGCAGACCGTTGCAGGTCCGGCGCTCACCCGCCCGACCCGGCTGTGCTTCATCGTCGAGGAGAAGTACGAGAACGACCGCATGCCGGCGGTGGTCGCCGACGCGCTCAGCGCGTGGGGCCACGAGGTGGACATCCTCCGTCCGCACTCGACCCTCACCGACATCTCCGCCCTCGTCGGGAAGTCGTACGACGCGTACGTCCTGAAGACGGTGTCCTCCGGTCCCGGCCTCAGCATCCTCGAATCTGTGGGCGCTGCAGGACTGGCCACCGTGAACGACTACCGGGCGATCCGGCTGGCACGCGACAAGGCTGTCGCCGCGAGCCGAGCCCAGGCGGCCGGGATCCCGTTCCCCACCACGTTCTTCGCCTCGCGCGCCAGCGTGCTGGCCCAGGTGCCGCGCGAGCAGTACCCGCTGGTCGTCAAGCCCAACAACGGCAGCTCCTGCGAGCAGATCCACCGGGTGGACAGCCCCGAGGAGCTCGAGCGCCTCGACCTCGACGACACCGGCTTCCTGCTGGCGCAGCCGTACCTGCCCAACCCCGGCTACGACGTGAAGCTCTACAGCACCGGTGACGAGGTCTTCGCCGCTGTGAAGCGCTCACCGCTGCACCCGGGCGAGGACGTGCTCGAGCAGCTCATCCCGGTGACGCCGGAGCTGCGCTCCATCGCCACGGCCGTCGGCCGCGTCTTCGGCCTCGACATCTTCGGGGTCGACGTGGTCGAGACCCCCCGGGGCTGGGTCGTGCTCGACGTCAACGACTTCCCCAGCTTCGGCGGGGTCCCCGACGTCGCGCGCCGCCTGGCCCGGACCGTGCTGCGGCTCGCGCACCGCGCGGCTGCCGCCGCCACCGCCTCCGCCTCCCTTCCCACCACCCGCTCCGCCCTCGCCCTGGAGGTCTCGGCATGAAGATCTGCCTGCTCGCCGACGCCCGCCCGAACCCGGTGCTGGCATCGGTCATGGACACCCTTGCCGAGCACCACGACGTGAGCGTGTGGAACCCGGCCGGCACAGCCGCCGACCAGCGCCGGGACCCCTGGCCCTCGGACGGCCCCGCCGACGTCTACCTCCTGAAGTCCCGCTCGCCCCAGGCGCGGGCCATCGGCTACAGCGCGCAGTGGTCCGGGGCGGTCGTGCTCAACAGCCCGGGAGCCACCTCCGCCGCCCTCGACCGCTGGGCCATGGCGACGATGCTGGACCTGGCCGAGGTGCCAGCCCCTCGGACCTGGTCGTTCCCCACCCTGTCCCTGATGGCCAGGGACGCCCTGACCCGGCAGTTCCTGCCCTGGCCGCTGGTGGTCAAGAGCCGCACCAGCTCGCGCGGCGACCTGGTGACGCTGGTGCACGACCTGCGCGGCCTGCTCGAGCTCGTGCCCGAGTGGGGCGACGAGCCCGTCATCGCCCAGCAGTTCGTCGAGAACGACGGCTTCGACATCAAGGTCTGGGTCATCGGCGACGACCTTTCGGCCGCGCGGCGGCCGGGCGCCCTGGAGGTGTGCGACAAGAGCTCCGACGTCGCCCTGGCCGCCGACGAGATCCCGGACGAGTGGAGGCGGGTCGCCATGGCCGCCGGAGCGGCCCTCGGGCTGAGCCTCTTCGGCGTCGACCTGTTGATCACCGCGGGGGGCCCCGTGGTCATCGACGTCAACGCCTTTCCCGGCTTCCGCGGCGCCCACGACCCGGCGCTCTCCCTGCTCCGCCTGCTGGAGACCCACACCACCGAAGGACTGGTGACCCGATGACCACCCTCGACCCGACCACCTGGCCGAGCCCCACGGGACTGGCCGCCGTGCTCGACGACGCCCTGCGCGCCTTCGACGGCCCTGCCGCCCGGCCCCCGCTGACCTACCTGAGGCGCAAGCCGCAGCGAGGGATGGTGGCCGTCTACGGCTCGCCCGGACGGGGGCGGGAGATGTACACCGTGTCGGTCGACGAGACCGCGATGGCCGCCGTGCCGACCGGGACCGTGGACCTCGGCGCGGGCCGCTGGGCGGGCGTGGAGGGCGGGGGCGCCGACCTTTACGAGGTGCCGGCGCTCGGGGTGACCATCGAGCGGTTCCCGCACGACGGCAAGCTGCACCACCTGGCGCTGGCCATGACCCCGACCGAGGGCGGGGCCCTGTGGCGAGCGCTGGAGGCGGCCTGCCCCGGCAGCCTGCGCTCGGTCGAGGCGTCCGCGCTGCGCTACAAGCCAGGAGACCGGTGCGTCATCCGCTACGACCTCCACTTCGACGGCACCGGTGAAGGGAGGGCACAGACGTCAGTGGTCGGCAAGCTCTACGGTGACGTGGAGCAGGCCAGGGAGGCCCACGAGCTGATGGTGCGGCTGTGGGACCTGCAGGGCGAGCAGCCCTGGGCGCCACGACCGCTCGGCGTCGCCGAGCCCCTGCCCCTCGTGCTGGCCGAGGACCTCGGCGACGCCCGGAGCAGCACCCCCACCCTCGCGGGCACGGAGGTCATCCGGTTCGGCCGGCACCAGCCGGTGGAGGCCCTCGAGCGCGCCGCCCGCGCGCTCGCCGAGCTGCACACGAGCTCGACGTCCCTGCCACCCGCGCCCGCCCGCACCGGCGGCCAGGAGGCCGGCAAGGCCGCCAAGCGAGCCGCGACGCTGGGTCGCCACGTGCCCGAGACCGCCGAACAGGCAGCGCTCGTGGCCCACGCCCTGGGCGAGGCCCTGGAGCAGGAGCCGTGCGAGCAGCTCGTCCCCTCCCACGGGTCCTACAAGCCGAGCCAGCTGCTGTTCCGCGAGGGCGCGGTCTTCGTCGTTGACTTCGACCAGTTCTGCCACGCCGACGCCGCCTTGGACGTGGGCTACTTCCTGGCCTACCTGAGGCCGCCGAGCCTCTGGTACCACCGGGAGGGCACCCGCCGGTGGTTCGAGGAGGCGGCAGCCACCTTCCTCCGGGCGTACGACGCCCACCTCGCCGACCGCGGGGTCACGGCGGGGGTTCGCGCCGGCATCGAGCGCCGCTCCCACCTCTACGAGGCGGCCCTGCTCCTGAAGGTCGCCGCGCGTCGCGCGAACCGTCTGCACAGCCCGCGCCCGGGTGAGGTGCGGGCCCTGCTCGACGAGATGCGCCGGTGCGTCGCCGCCGCCGGACACTGATCAGCCGTCGAAGGTGACGCTGTCGCGGATCGTGGTGAAGAGGTCGCTGCGGGAGTCGAAGTCGTCGGGTGCGGTGAAGAAGGTCAGCAGCACCAGCCCACCGGTCTCGGGCAGGACGACGTCGAACCGCGCGGACAGCCGGGTGCCCGTCGCCTGCGGATCGGAGACGACCCCCTCGAACTCGTGCCCGTCCTGTCCCCCCACGCGCAGCTGGCGGTGCGTGGCCGCGAAGTCGACCTTGACGTCCTGTCCGAGCAGCGCCTGGATGGTGTTCTTCAGCCCGTCGATCGAGGTGTCCGACCCCGAGGCCTGGGTGTAGGCGTACACGCCCGTCGCGTCCCCCGGTGAGGTCGCGAGGAGCTCGCGGGGAGCAGCCCACCGGTCGGTCGTCTCGAGGAAGGCGTCGCCGGCCTCGTCCGGCCTCGGCGACAGCACGACGTCGGCGGCCGCGCCGGCGCGGGCCGTCCAGCTCTCGGGGCGGTTCAGGCTGAACGGGATGATGGCGTCGCGGTTGGCGAAGCGGACGAGGGACTCCTCCCTGCCGAGCCACAGGAACGCTCCCACGGCCAGCAGCGCCACGACCGCCAGCGCCACCCCCACCACGACCAGCTTCCGCCGCCGACCTCCACCGGCCGGTGGCGCCGCCGGACCGGCCTCGGCGTCCTCTGCCTCCTGCCGGTCCCCGCCCGGTTCGCCCTCGTAGCCCTCGGCGCCGTACTCCTGGTCCTCGGGCCCGTACTCCTCGCCCTCGTCAGCCTGGTCCTCGTACCCCGCGGCTTCGTACTCCTCGGGCGGGTACCCGGCGGCTTCCTCAGCCTGGTCCTCCCCGGCCCGCTCGCCGGCCACCCCGTATGCCGCTGCCAGCACGTCCTCGTCCCCCTCACCTTCGGTGGGCTCACCCCCGCCCCACCGGGGCGGCGCGATGGCCCCGGGGGGCAGCGACGGGTGGGACACCCACCGCACCGTCTCGCCGGACTCCTCCGGGGCCTGGGCGGACTGTGCACCGGGCAGGGGCGCCGCTGCCGCCTCCGGGCCGGTGCCCGTCGGGTCGCCGGCGCCAGGTCGGTCCTCGAGCGGGTAGACCGAGCGGCCGTGCCGGGCGCCCTGTCGGCCCCCGGCGTGGCTCGCCGCAGGCAGGTCCATGCTGGGGCCCAGGGCGTACTCGAGGTCGCGGACGAGGTCCCGACAGGAGTCGTACCGGTCCTCCGGGGCCTTGGCCACCGCCTTCGCGACGACCTCGTCGACCGCCGCAGGCAGCTCGGGGCGAACCGCTGACACCGGTGGCGGCATCTCCACCAGGTGGGCCCACAGCACCGCCGCGTCGTCGTCGCGGCTGAACGGCAGCCGTCCGGTGAGGCACTCGTAGAGCACGCAGCCCAGCGCGTAGATGTCCGTGCTCGGTCCCACGGGCGCCCCCTGGATCTGCTCCGGGGAGACGTAGTCGACCGTGCCGAGGAAGTGCCCGGTGCCGGTCAGCGAGCCCGACAACGAGGTGGTCCGCTTGGTCAGCCCGAAGTCGGTGAGGTAGACGTGGTCGGGGTGGGCGTGTCCGGAGCGCTCGGCGACCGAGGTGATGAGGATGTTCCCCGGCTTGACGTCGCGGTGGACCAGGCCGAGCACGTGGGCGGCGTCGAGCGCGTCACCGATCTGGACGAACAGGCGCAGGATCCGTGCCGAGGGCAGCGCGCCCTCCCGGTTGAGCAGGGCCTTGAGGTCACTGCCCGGCACGTACCGCATGGCGATGAACAGGTGGCCGTCGGACTCGCCCGCCTCGTAGATCGGCACGATGTTGGGGTGGTCCAGCGAGGCGGCCAGGCGGGACTCCCGGATGAACCGCTGCTGGAACTGCTCGTTCTCGGCGAGCGCCGGCGTGAGCAGCTTCAGGGCGACCTTGCGACCGAGCCGGGTGTCCTCGGCCCGGTACACGACCGCCATGCCACCGCGGCCGATCACGGACTCGATGCGGTAGCCGGCGATCTCAGTGCCGGGATCGATCTCCGCCACGGTGCCCCCTCTCCTGGTCAGCTGACCGGCTCACCACACCACCCGCAGAACTGGTGCTGGGACGCCAGGCGGCCGCCGCAGGAGGTGCAGAACCGCTGGCCGCTGACGGTGCTCGGGGAGGCGGACGCCTGGCCGGTCGGGGCCGGTGTCCCCGCGGCGGCTGCCGACACCTGGGGCGGCCTCGGCGCCACGGAAGCCTGCGGCCCCCTGTCGACGGGTCGGCTCGGCTGGGCAGGGCCGGAGCGGGCGGCCGCCGCGGGCACACCCTGGTGGTCGGGGTGGGACGCGGCGGCATCGGCCCGACGCTGACCCGTCGCGGGGCCGGCTCCCGGGTGCACCGACGGCTCGCGTCCGCCACCGGTTCTCGGGCCCGGCGTGGCCGGCCGGGCTGCGGCGGAACCGGATCTGGCCGGCGCGGCACCCGCGCGCGAAGGCGCCGCGGGGGCGGGCCCGGCCCGCGACGAGGTGGCCGCTGACGAGCCCCGTGAGGACGGGGCGTGCGCGACACCCACAGCCACCGGATCACGGGAGGCGGTCGGTGCGGCCGCAGCCGCTTCGTTCCTGCTGGCCCGGGAACGGCGACGGCGTGCCAGCAGCAGCGCGACCACGGCGAGGACGAGGGTGGCGAGCGCGACACCTGCGACCAGCAGCCAGGGGAAGGTGGCCGCCGCCGCGGGGTCGTCCGCCACGGTGCCGGACCCCGAAGCGCCCTGCCCACCGCCGACCTTCAGGTACTGCTCGGAGATCGCGAGGTTGGCACGAGCGCCGTAGTGCCCGGGGAACGCCTCGAGGGTCTCCCTGAAGAAGGGGATGGCCCGCGAGTACTCGCTGTTCTTGAAGAAGTGCATCGCCTTCTCGTACGTCGTGTCCACCGTACCGGCGGCGTGCGGGGACACCCCTGCCGCCTTCAGCACGGGGAGGATCGCACTGACCCCGACGAGGTCCGGGGCGGCGGCGCCGGCCCGGGGCGGCCCGGTCATCAGGCCCACCACCTGGCCGCTCTCGGCCACCACCGGCCCTCCTGCGAGGCCCTCGCCCAGGGCCTGCTTGAGGGTCGCGGCATCCTTGACGTCGTCAGCCGTCAGCTCCTCGGTCTTCAGCTCCGCGGCCCCGGGCTTGGCCAGGTGCTGGTTGACCTCCCGCAGGGGGTACTTCGCGCTCGGCACCCCGGTGAAGCCGAGCACACCGAGGGCGCTCGCACCGGCTGCGGACTGGGCCACCCGCACGGTCGGCCAGCCGTTGGCCCCGCGCACCCGCAGGACGGCGACGTCCTTGCTCCCGCTCAGCACCTCGGCGCGCAGGTTCCCGTACCGCTGCTGCGAGCTCACGTAGGGGTAGACGACCATGTCGAGGGTGGCCTTGACGATGCAGCCGCCCGCGTCGTTGATCCGGTGCGGCGGGTAGCACCCCTGGAGCCGCTGCTGGTTGCGGTCGCTGGCCGGCCCGATGTCGTGGCGCGCGAAGGGGTCGGCCGCCAGCGACTGTTGGCCGTAGTGCTTGGAGAACGCCTGGTTGACCGCGTAGACCTTGGCCCGCTCCAGGTCAGGCTTGACGACGGCCCCGGTCGTGACGATGGCGCCGTTGGGGTCCACCACGAAGCCGCTGGCCGTGGCGAGCACCGGGTTCCACGTGGTCTGGGCGACGCCGATGTGGACACCCGCCGCATCGGGGCTCGTGCGGTGCTCGATCAGGGCCACCTCGACCTTGGCGCGCGCCTCCACGAACACCACGGCTGGCGCTGCACGCTCGATCGGGGTCGGGTGGGTGTGCGCCAGGCCGGCCGAGGCGCTGCCCACGAGGACCGCCAACGTCACGGCTGCGGCTAGCGGAAGACTGCGACTTCTCCGGTGAACAGACATTGCTCGCTCCGCACGGCCAAGTGGCGGGGCCTGCTCAGGCGCCACCCCGTCCACCCTCCATGGAAGAACCGCCGAGTCGAGCGTGTCAACGGTTGCAGGGCGTGCACCTTCGACCCCTAGGTGTACGTCCGATGACGGACCCCCTGCGACCTCTCGAGCAGCGACATCGCCACCGCCAGCCGCTCCGGTTTCAGCTGGTGCCAGCTGCGCACGGCGACCTCGAGCAGCGCGAGCACCCGGTAGGCCGCGACCCTGTCCAGCACCGCGTCCGGGTCGAGGTCCGGGCGCAGGCGCAGGTACTCGCTGAGGAACAGGCGCTGCAGCACCGCGCCGCGGGCGGGCTGGGGCTGGGCGGTGCCGGCGGACGCCCGGGCGACCACGAGCGCGAGGTGGGCGGCGAAGTGGCCAAGGTCGAGGGCCGGTTCCGCCGCGGTCGCGCTGTCCAGGTCGAAGACTGCGCTGATGGGCCCGTCGAGGAGGACCTCCTTGGGGGTGAAGTCGCCGTGGGCGACGAGCAGCGGCAGGGGCTCGCGCTCCGCCGCGTGCGCCACGGAGTCCAACCGGTCGCGCAGGGCGGCCGCCAGGTCCGGTGTGTAGCGGCTGAGCGACTCGACGCAGGCCCGCACCCGCTCGACCTCGGACCCCAGCGTGCGCACCCGCCCGCCGGGGAGCGCCGACCCCGGGAGCACGAGGGAGTCCCGGACCGGCAGGTGCAGGCTGGCGGCGATCCCGGCACAGGTGCCCAGCGCCCCCTCGGCGGTCACCTGGCCCCGCACGGCGCCTTCCTCGCTCCGGCCCCCGCCGGCCACCCAAGCACGGACCAGGTCCTGCACCTGGGGCGTGCCTGGAAGCGCCTCCGTGACGACCAGCCGGAGCTGGGGCAGGTAGGTCAGGAAACGCGGAAGCAGGAAGGTCGCCGGGGAGGCGGCCCCGCCCCGGAGTCGCTCGAGCAGGAAGGCCAGGGTCGACTCGAGGTGCTCGCCACGGTCGTCGGGGAAGACCTTCCCGTAGACGACCTGGCGCACGGTCCGACGGCTGGGCGAGACCCGCCACAGCAGCTCGTACCGCACGACGGCGTGGTCGCCCACGGCGTACTTCACGACCTCCGGCCGGCAGGCCTCGAGCTCGAGCCCGCGCAGCGCGCTCGGCAGCACCGGCTCGAGCAGTGCACCCATCCGCGCCGGGTCGACCGCCTCGGCCAGCCCCGGCAGGTTGGGGTCCAGCGGGAAGGCGTGCAGCACCAGGTGCAGGCCCTCGACGGTGTGCACCGGTGCGGCGAACACCGGCTCACCCGTTCCAGGGCGGGCGACGGCGGCCAGCCCCGCGGCATACCGCTCTGCCCGGTCGGTGTCCGGGAAGAGGCGGCCGGCGACGAAGTGCTCGGCGACCTCCCCGCTGTGCCGGTCCCGCAGGTGCAGGCGGTACCGGAGCCTGGTGCCCTCCTCGACGGCGATGAGTACCTTGTCGACGTGGCAGGCCTCGAGGTCCCACTCGGGATCGAGCATGCGCTGGAGGTGGTCGGCCACGGCCGTCGGGGCGAGTGCGTCACCCAGCCCGGGAAGGGCGCGGGCGAGCTCGGGAGACCGGCCGGCATCGAGGTCTGCGCGGGCGGGCCCCGGGCCCGCGCCTGCCGCGACCCAGCCGCGGAGCCGGCGGAACTCCTGCGCGGACGCCGGCAGCGGGATGGCGTCGTGGAGCACGGTCTCGAACGTCGTGTCCGCCTCGACCTCGCCGTCAGCGGCGCTGTCACCCGCGGGCCAGGCCTCCAGGCCCGTGCCGCGCGGGGCCGACGCCCGCTCCAGGACCAGGTCGGGCTCGAGCGCTTCCTCCGCACGGGGACCTGCGGGCTGGAGGGCGGAGCGCAGGTACTGGTTCTGGGCGGGCTCAGGCTCCCCGCCGGCCCCGACCGCCTCCGCCACGGCCTCGCCGAACTGGCTGGCGTACAGCTCGGCATACAGACCGCCGCGCTCGAGCAGGTCGGCCGGGGTGCCCTCCTCGAGGATCCGCCCACCCGAGAGGATCAGCACCCGGTCGACGTTGCGGATCAGGTTGAGGTCGTGCGAGACGATCACTGCGGAACGGCCCTCCAGGAGCGACTGCAGGGCGCTGGCGACCGACGCGGAGGCCACCGCGTCGAGGCCGGTCGTGGGCTCGTCGAGGACGAGGATCGGGGTGTCCCGGATGAAGGCCCTCGCGATCGCCAGCCGCTGCCGCTGGCCGCCGGAGAGGGTGGCTGCCCGTTCGCCGAGCACGGTGTCGTAGCCCTGGGGCAAAGCGGTGATGAAGTCGTGGGCGTGCGCGCGACGCGCGGCGCGCTCCACCTCCTCACGCGTGGCGCCCTCCCGCCCGTACGCGATGTTCTCGGACACGGTGCCGCGCAACAGGATCGTCTCCTGCAGCACCATGCTGATCTGGGCGCGCAGCGAGTCGACGGTGAACGTGCGGATGTCGTGCCCGTCGATGAGCACCGCTCCGGACTGGGGGTCGTACAGCCGGGGCACCAGCTGCGCGATCGTGCTCTTGCCTGCGCCGCTGTGCCCCACCAGTGCCACGACCTCGCCGGCTTCGAGGGTGAAGCTGACCGACTGCAGCGTGAGGCGCTGCGGCTCGCCGTCGAGGTCGCCGGCGCCCTGCTGCTGATAGGCGAAGCTGACGTCGCGGAACTCGATCGCACCTGACAGGGGTGGCGCCTCCCGGGCGTCCGGCGCGTCCTGGACCCCCGGCTCCCGGGCGAGCAGCTCGTCGATCCGCTCGACGCTCGCATAGACCTTGGCGACCCTGTTCCACTGCTTGATGATCCGGCGGGTGGGCTTGAACATGTTCTGGATCAGCATGACGAAGGCGACGAGCACCCCGGCCGGCAGCCGGTCCGACTCGACCAGGCCTCCACCGACGAGCACGAGGAGGGCGATGATCGTCGCCTCCAGCACGCTCACGGTGAGCCCGAACAGCGCCTCGAGCCGGGCCGTCCGCAAGATGGCGCCCATCGCCGAGCGGCTCTCCCGGTCGAACTTCTCCTGCTCGTGACCGGCCCGGCCGTAGGTCTGGACCACGCTGATGGTGGTGAGCATCTCCTGGGCCGTCGTGGCCAGGTCGCCCTCACGGGCGCGCATCTCCTTCGACGAGGCCTTGATGCGACGGGCGAAGAAGGCGGAGACGCTGGAGAGCAGCGGCACGATCACCATGGCCAGCAGGGCGATTCGCGGCGACTGGTAGAAGAGGTAGGCCAAGGTGCCGGCGAGCAGCATCACGCTGCCCACGAGGTCCTTGAACGAGTCGGTGACGAACTCCTCCACCGCCTGCACGTCGCCGGTGATGCGGGTGAGGACGTCACCCGTGCTCCGGCGCAGGTGGAAGGCGAGCGACAGCTTCTGCAGGTGCGAGAAGAGGGCCCGGCGCAGGTGGTAGCCCAGGGTGCGCCCGGCCTCGGCGAGCCTGATCTCGGAGGCGGCGTCCGAGAGGCTGTTCAGTGCCGTGAAGGCGATGAGGGACCCCGCGAAGACGGGGATGGCGATGTCCTTCGGCACCTCCAGGTTCAAGGGCCTCCACAGGGTGCCCTTCTCGAGGTAGGTGAAGAAGGCCCCGATGACGACCGGCACGAGGATTGCCGTACCTGCCTCGACCGCCATGAGCAGGACGGAGGGCAGGAACCCTGCCCTGCGTCCGCCGGAGTACTGGCGGAACATCGCCAGCGTGCGCCTGGCGTCGCCCCGCCGCTTCGTGCTCGCCCTCATGCGGCCAACCGTTCGATGTCGGCGGCCATCTCCGCCGCCGTCTCGTAGCGGTCCGCCGGGTGGGGCTGCAGCGCCCTGACCACGACGGCGCGCTCGCCGTCGGAGAGGTCCGCATCCGGCTCGGGCTGGCTGCGCAGGTACATGCGCACCGCGACCATGGGGTCGGCCGACATCAGCGCCGGGTACAGGCCGCCCCCTGTGAGCACGACGTGCAGCGTGACCCCCAGGGACCAGATGTCGCTCGCCCGCCCGGGCTCGCCCCCCTGCATCAGCCGCGGGTCGAGGAGCTCGAGGTCGCGCTGGTCCCCCCGGGTCCCGAGGCCGGTCAGCGGCTGGCCCCGCGAGAGCAGGTGCGCCAGCGCGGGCTCGGCCAGCACCGCACCTGCTCGGCCCAGCAGGATGTTGGCGGGTTTCACGGCCCGGTGGACGATGCCCGCCTCGTGCAGGGCGTGGGCAGCGCGCGCGGCCTGCGCCACGGCGAGCCGCAGCTCTGCGCGCGGCCTGGTGGGCGCGGCGGCGAGCGAGCCCTGCGGTTCGTACCGCATGGCGTAGAAGACGCTCCCGGCGTCCATGGCCAGCTCGTGGACCTCGAGCAGGCCGGGCGAGCCCACGTCAGCGTACGCGCTCAGCTCCTCGGCCACCGCCGCGAACCCGCTGTCGCTCCCCGGGACGGACAGGACCTTGAGCGCCACCTGCCCGTCGTCGAGACCCAACCTGGTCGGGGGCCGGGCCAGGAAGACCCGGCCGTGCACGCCCGAGCCGACCTCCCGCAACAGGACGTAGTCACCGACGCGGTCCACCGGAGCCCCCTCCGGCGCCCTGCCCGGCGGCCTGCCCGGCGGCCTGGCCTGCGGACGGCGCGGGCACCCTGGCGGGCGCGAGCTGGACGCGGTCGAACAGCAGCTGCCGCTTGCCCAGCCGCACCCGGTCCCCGGGGTGCAGCGGCGTCCCCGGCTCCCGGTACACCGACTCCCACGGCCCCGCCGACCCGCTCCGGCTGACCTGGGTGCCGTTGGCCGAGCCGCTGTCGGCGACGAGGACGTCCCAGCCGGACAGGTGCAGTCGGGCATGCACCCGCGACGTGCTGTGCTCCGCGTCGCGCAGCACGAGCGGCCTGGCCCGGCCGGCCCTGACGTCCGGGACCTGCTCCGGCTCCCGTCCGATCACGTAGTCGGTGTTCACGGTGTAGACGGCGCCCTCGTCCGAGACCAGGACGCCCAGCGCGGGCCGTGGCCGCGTCACCCGCGGGCTGCCGACTTCGATCGGGCCCCCACACTGCCCGCACGACGCGGCCTGCGGCTCGTTGAGGTGGCCGGAGGCGCAGAGCACCCCTTCCACGAGCACGGGGGTCTCCACCGCGACGGTCGGTGCCTCGTCCGCGGCGGCCGCGATCGGCAGCGGGCCGCGTCGGACCGACGGCCGCACGCGGTCGGGCCCGGAGAGCCGCACCCTCCTGACCTGCACCGTCTGGCGGAGGACGGTTCGGCCCTGCGAGTCCTCCGGCGGTGGCGTCGGGTGGTCCGCCGGGGCTGGTGCGGGCACCCTCGTGCCCGGCGCACGCAGGTATGCCGGCCGCTCCAGCACGCGAGCGGCCTCCTGGGCGTCCCGCCCGGCTTCGCGAGCGACCGCCGCGCTCGCGGTGTCGGCCCCGCTCGCCGACTCCACGGTTCCCGCTGCGCCGCCATCGGCACTGCCGGCGGCGCCGGCAGTGCGGTGCAGCGTCGCCGCGCCACCGGGCACCGTGCCCGCGAGCAGGTCCAGGGGGAGGCCGGGCGGCAGGTCGCGCGTCGGGCCCCGGGCGCCGTGGACGGCGAGGGACTCGAAGTCGAGCGGCACGACGCGCTCGACCCAGGCGAGCGACCGCTCGGCCCCGAACGAGAACCCCTGCGGGCCGGTGACCTTCACGGTTGCCTCGCCGTGCACCAGCACGGTCAGGTGGTCGCCGGTCTCGAGCGCCAGGGCGAAGCCGGGCAGGTCCTCCGGCTCGGCCTCGGTGAGGAGACGGGCGACCCCACGGACCCTCCGCCGCCCCGTCGGGTCGGGCACCTGCACGCACAGGGCGAGAAGCCGGCCCGTGGCCGGCGCGGTCTGCACGGTGACCTCGGGCACCACGAGCAGCACGTCGCGCCCCCGGTGCACCAGGCCGCTGCCCCCGTGCACCTCGAGCCGGCCCCAGCTCATGGCCGCAGCCCCGCGTCGAGCGCCAGGTCGAGGTTGACCGCCGCACTGATGAGCGCGAGGTGGGTGAATGCCTGCGGGAAGTTGCCGAGGGCCTCCCCGGAGGGGCCGATCTCCTCGGCGTAGAGCCCCACGTGGTTGGCGTAGGTGAGCATCTTCTCGAACGTGTGGCGCGCCTGCTCGACGCGACCGGCCCGGGTGAGCGCCTCGACGTACCAGAAGGAGCACAGGTTGAAGGTGCCCTCCGACTCGGTGAAGCCGTCGGACCCGTCGGTGCGGTACCGGTGCACCAGGCTGTCGGTGACGAGCTCGCGCTCGATCCGCTCGAGCGTGCTGACGAAGCGGGGGTCCCTCGGCCCCGTGAACTTCACGAGTGGCATCACGAGGGCGGCCGCGTCCAGGGTGGAGCTGCCGGGGTACTGCACATAGGCCCGGAGCTCGGCGTTCCAGCCACCCTGCTGCACGTGCAGGTAGGCGCGGTCAGCGGTCCTGCGCCACCGGTCGAGCGGGGCCGGCAGGCCCCGCTGCTGGGCGATGCGGGCTCCTCGCTCGAAGGCCACCCACGTCATGACGGTGGAGTACGTGAACCGCTGCATGGGCCCGCGGACCTCCCAGACGCCGTGGTCCGCCTTCTCCCAGTGCTCCTCGAGCCAGTCGAGCTGGCGCCCCAGCGCCTCCCACAGCTGGTAGGAGATCGGTTCGGCGTGGCGGTCGTAGAGGTAGACCGAGTCCATCAGCTCGCCGTAGATGTCGAGCTGGAGCTGGTCGGCCGCCCCGTTGCCGACGCGCACGGGCCGCGAGTCGCGGTACCCCCGCAGATGGTCGAGGGAGTGCTCGGCCGGCACCGGGCTGCCGTCGAGGCAGTAGAGGATCTGCAGGCCCTGACCCGCCGGCGCCTGCGTGCACCGGGCCTCCAGCCAGTCCATGAAGGCTGCCGCCTCCTCCGAGAAACCCAGCCGCATGAGGGCGTAGACCGTGAAGGCGGCGTCGCGGACCCACGTGAACCGGTAGTCCCAGTTGCGGGTGCCACCGACCGACTCGGGCAGGGAGGTCGTCGGGGCGGCGACGAGGGCGCCCGTCGGCTGGTGCACCAGGAGCTTCAGGGCCAGGGCCGAGCGCTCCACCATCTCCCGGTAGCGGCCGCGATACCGGGAGCGTCGCAGCCACTGCTGCCAGTAGGCCAGGGTGGTGCTGAGGAGCTGTTCGGCCTCGGCGACGTCGAGCGGCCGGGTCGAGCCCTGGCGCGACAGCGAGAGCGCCAGCGCCTCGCCCTCGGCCAGGACCGGTCGCCCCACCGCGGCACCCTCCTCGGCCTCCAGCGGCACGGTGGACCGCAGCACCAGCTGCCCGGCCGACGACGAGAAGAACGCTCCCGAGCCCTCGACGATGTCGACGTCGGTCCGGGCTCGGCCGTAGTCGAAGGCCGGGGCGCAGCGGATGTCG